>JAQBNV010000491.1 GCA_028288395.1 Adhaeribacter sp.
CGAAACTGGGCGTGCAGAACGATGGTCTAGGTTTAGACTATTTTATTCCAGCTACCGATGAGGTTAATTTAGGTTCGTTGCCGGTCAGCCACCAACAAGGTTACGTTGCTTTTGCCATTGGTGCGCAGCATGCCACCAAACGCTTACCCCTGGACCGCCTCATCGAGCTCTGCGATAATATTAACCGGCCCATTGTATTATTGGGCGGCAAAGAAGATGCTGCCACGAGCGAACAAATAGAGCAATATTTCGAAAATCCTTCCCCATTAACGAACAACGAACAACGAACAACGATATACAACGCCTGCGGCAAGTATAATTTAAATCAATCGGCTTCGCTGGTGCGGCAGGCAGAAGTGGTTTTTAGCCACGATACGGGTTTAATGCACATTGCTGCCGCTTTCCGGAAAAAGATATTCAGCATTTGGGGTAATACCGTGCCGGAGTTCGGTATGTACCCATACCACACCGACTTTACCGTGCTGGAAAATAAAGAGATTAACTGCCGTCCCTGTTCCAAAATAGGCTACAAAGCATGTCCGCAAGGCCATTTTAAATGCATGCGTGACATAAAATTTGAGTTTGAATTACCGTAAATTCCAAAATATCCAGTTCAGCCATATGTTGGTGGTAATTTTATGATGAAGACAGCAAGAGTTGACATATTATCTAGGCCATTTTTGCTTCTTGCTTTAGGACTATTGCTTTTGAATGATTTTTACCTAAAGTATGAGTACTCAAATTTTCTGACAGGCAAACTGTCCGACTTCGCTGGACTCTTCTTTTTCCCTTATTTTCTATCCTCACTTCTCGTTAAATCAAAAAGGACGATTTACACGTTGACAGCATTTGTCTTTATATTTTGGAAATCTGATTTTTCGCAAGAATTAATCGAATGGTGGCAGACAATAGGAATTGGTATAAATCGTGTAGTTGACCACTCCGACTTAATTGCATTGTTAATTCTGCCTTTTTCTTTCAAACACTTCAATGAACAATTAAAAACAGAAAGTAACGTCCATAAAGCTTTGACAATCTCACTTACAGTTGTTAGCCTCTTTGCAATTTGGGCGACTACCTTACCAACAGAAAAAGTTAATATTGATGTTCCTGTTAGTAAAGTTTTTGAACTAAAAATGAGTAAAGCTGAATTTCTTAAGTTCAATACAAGTAGGATATGAATACAGCGACACTTTAGAAAAGAATTTACAAGATAGCCTATTCTACCTACATTTTGACATAATTCCTGATTATCGAGCTAATGTAACAGCACTATCTGCTATTACAAGCATTGATTCTACCAAAACGCAGATTCGACTTGACCGAATATTATATGGCTATATTTCAGGTGGACTTTTTAGTGGAGTGGACAGAGATGATGTTGAAGATTTTAAGTCCATTACTGCAAAAGAGTTTGAAACATACTTTGAAAAGAATTTTATAGTACCAATAAGAAATAAGAGGGCAGAATATTTGTACTACGACAACAAGGATATATACGATTCATACGAAGAAAAGTAAATAAACTACCGCCAACAGCAGCTATCTGCAAACAGGAATTCGGGCTTCGTAGGACAGGGAAGTAGTGAATTTTAAGTTCATGGTTTTACAGGAAATTTAGGGGTAAAGATCTCTGCCTGCGGGTAGCTGCAAAATGCTGACGTTTTATAACTAAATAAAAGAAGATGCCGTGGGGCCCACTAAGGGCATCTTCTTTTATTTAGTTAGAGGAAGCCAGCTATTAATACCAAATCTCATTTACATCTTTCCATAGATAATTAACAAATATTTTTAAAAGCTTACAAGGCTAACTTTCCTGTATTTTTATATGGAATATAGTTTATACTATTTGATATTACAGGAAAGATTAAAATTCATTGTTTAAAATAAAAGCAGCCGCTGGATATATTCCGACGGCTGCTTTTATTTTAAACTTACATTTCCTTTCAGCAGGAGTAAATCCTTAATTTATCATTTCAAAACCGCAGTAGGAGTGCAGCACTGCTGGTAATTTAATGCCATCAGGGGTTTGGTTGTTTTCCAGCAGCGCCGCAACTATGCGGGGCAAAGCTAAGGCACTGCCATTGAGCGTATGCAGGAGTTGGGTTTTGCCATTTTCACCTTTGTAGCGCAGCTTTAACCGGTTGGCCTGGTACGTTTCGAAATTACTGCAGGAGCTAACTTCCAGCCAGCGCTTTTGGGCCGCCGAATATACTTCCATATCGTAGGTTAGGGCCGAGGTAAAACTCATATCGCCCCCGCACAACCGTAGAACGCGGTACGGTAATTCCAGCTTCTGCAGCAAACCCTGGATGTGAAGACTCATTTCTTCCAAGGCTTCGTACGATTTTTCCGGCTCCTGAATCTGTACTATTTCTACCTTATCAAACTGGTGCAGCCGATTTAGGCCCCGCACGTCGGCTCCCCAGGAACCGGCTTCGCGCCGGAAACACGGCGTATAACCGGCATTTCTAATGGGTAATTGCTCACGCGGAATTATTTCGTCGCGGTACATGTTGGTAATCGGAACTTCTGCCGTGGGTACCAGGTAATAATTATCCGCGGTAGCGTGGTACATCTGTCCTTCTTTATCCGGCAACTGGCCAGTACCATAACCCGAGGCTTCGTTTACCAGAATTGGGGGCTGCACCTCTATATAACCGGCTTGGGCCGCTTCTTCCAGAAAAAAATTAATGAGGGCTCTTTGCAAACGCGCGCCTTTATTTTTGTAAACCGGAAAACCAGCCCCGGTAATTTTATTGCCCAGTTCGAAATCGATAATATCGTACTTTTTTATTAACTCCCAGTGGGGCTGGGCATTGGCCGGTAAAACCGGAATATCGCCGTGTTCCAGCAATACTTCGTTTTCTTCGGGCGTTCTACCCGGCGGTACGCTGGCATGCGGCGTATTGGGTAATTTTACGAGCGCAGCCTGTAAGTTTTCTTCCAAAGCTGTTAATTCCTCGGAATATTGCTTGGCCTTGTTTTTCAGTTCGGCTGTTTCGGCTTTTAATTGCTCGGCTCCGGCTTTATTTCCGGTTTTCATCAGGCCGCCTATTTCGCGTGCCAGGGCATTAGCCCGGGCTTGTACTTCATCATGACTGGCCTGAAGGGTGCGCCGGCTTTGGTCCAGGTCCAGAATGGCAGCCACTTCGGCGGCGGCATTATTATAATTTTTCTTGCGCAGGCCGGCAATTATCTGTTCGGTTTGTTCTCGGAGTACCGCTATTTGAAGCATATAAAAAACATTTTAGCGTGCAAAAATATACTTTTTTGTATAGGGCTGCTGCACCCAAAAAATATTAAATAAAAAAATGAAACATTTTAGATAAAAGTAAGCGTATTATTTGGTATTTAGGTTGCATTACTATAACATTGTAATGCTATTAATGAACGAACCGCCTTTCCTGGTTCATCCTAACGAAACTATAATCACTTTTCCTGAAACATTCACTCCCGTTGCCTCCTGCAATCCTGTGAAGCATAATATTTATAACTACCTTATTCCCGTATGTACAATATTGAAGAATTGAAAGACAGATTGCTTTCAGAACTTAAAGAAATTGCTGAAGAACTTGGGGTAACCAATTTTAATAAACTCAGCAAACAAGATTTGATTTACAAAATCCTGGATCAGCAGGCGATTACTCCTCCCGAAAAGCTTCTCAAAAAATATCGAACACCGGCCCGTAAACCCGAGCCTGTAGAAACGCCGGCCGAGGTTGCCCTGGTAGGTACTACCTCCAGACAAACGTCGGTTTTTGATAACGACGGTGCCGATTCTTTTAAACCGGTAATCGCCCCGGTAATACCGGCCGCGGAACCAACCAATGAGACAGCGGAGGCACCGGCCCGGCCGGCAGTACGCCGTCCGGAGCAGCGTAGCGGAACAACCGAAGCCCGACCTCCCCGGGAACCCCGGGCCCGGGAACTAAGAGAACCGCGCGAGCCCCGGGAAACCCAACCGAACCGGGAGCCGCAACCAGCCCGTGAACCGCAACCGCCGCGTGAACCGCAGCAAACAAAAGAGGCACAGCCGCAACAGCCGCCGCGCGAGCAGGTAAGAGAGCAAAATCGCGAACCAAACCAACTGCCCCGGGAACAAAATCAACCTCCTCGTGAACAAAATCAGGTACCCCGGGAGCAAAATCAACAGCCGCGGGAGAACCGTGACCCGAATTTTCAGCAAAGGCGGCCGAACCAACCCCAGAATGGTGGCGCGACCCAAGCTAACCAGGGTACCCCGGTGGGCGGACCAAATGCCGCTACTTTTAAAGAATTTGATGGCGTAATTGTAAACGAAGGCGTTCTGGAATTGATGCAAGATGGCTACGGCTTTCTGCGTTCGACGTATTACAACTATTTAGCCAGTCCCGACGATATTTATGTGTCGCCGTCGCAGATTAAATTATTTGCTTTGAAAACCGGCGATACGGTGAAAGGCCAGATTCGTCCGCCCAAAGAAGGTGAAAAATATTTTGCGCTGTTAAAAGTGGAATCGATCAATGGTCGTACCACTGAAGAAATCCGCGACCGGATTCCGTTCCAGCACTTAACGCCTTTGTTTCCGGAAGAGCGTTTAAACCTCAGCACCAAGTCTTCGCTTTTATCTACCCGTATCCTGGATTTATTTGCCCCTATTGGTAAAGGCCAGCGCGGTATGATTGTGGCACAGCCCAAAACCGGTAAAACGGTATTGCTGCAGGAAATCGCCAATGCCATCTCCCAAAACCATCCGGAAGTTTACCTGATGATTTTGCTAATCGATGAGCGGCCAGAAGAAGTAACCGACATGTCGCGGAACGTAAATGCCGAGGTAATTGCCTCTACCTTTGATGAAACCGCCGAGCGTCACGTGAAAATATCCAGCATTGTGTTGGATAAAGCCAAGCGTATGGTGGAGTGCGGCCATGATGTAGTAATTTTATTAGATTCTATTACGCGCTTGGCCCGGGCCTATAACACAGTAGTACCTAGTTCCGGTAAAATATTATCGGGTGGGGTAGATGCCAATGCTTTACACAAACCAAAACGCTTCTTCGGCGCGGCCCGGAATGTAGAAAATGGTGGTTCTTTAACCATAATTGCTACTGCCCTGATTGATACCGGCTCCAAAATGGATGAAGTTATTTTTGAAGAATTTAAAGGTACCGGTAACATGGAATTACAACTGGATCGTAAACTGGCTAACCGTCGGATTTATCCGGCGATTGATGTGCCGGCTTCCGGTACCCGTCGTGAAGACCTGTTAATGGATAAAGATGAACTGAACCGCGTTTGGATTCTGCG
>JAQBNV010000502.1 GCA_028288395.1 Adhaeribacter sp.
TTCTGAAATACGGCGCGGGTGAAGCTTCTTTTGGCATCAGGACAGCCAAAGATATTCCGGTAGATGCGCATCAGTTGATCTCTTTGTGTGCGCCACGGCCTACTTTTATCAGTTACGGCATTCCGGAAAAAGGCGATGCCAAATGGCTGGACCAGCAAGGCAGTTATATGGCTACTGTAGCCGCCGGACCAGTATTTAAATTATTAGGGGCAAAAGACCTGGGCGTTGGAAATGATTATAAAACGTCTAAAATGCCGGGTGTTAACGTGGGGTTGTTAAATGGTGAACTGGCTTGGCGGCAGCATGATGGTGGCCACACCGACGCTCCTAATATTAAATATTTTATCCAGTGGGCAGATAAATTTGTTAAACAAACGCCTCCGGGGACATCCCGATAATTAGCTAATTTAACGGCAGGCGGGTGGCAGTTTTATAAGTTTTTTAAAATGTCTTTTGGCAACGCCAGATTAAATTGGTTATGATTTATCTTAAACACATAGATGATTTAAAGGATAATATAGTTAGGAATCCTTTTAAACGGGTAAATTATAGTCCTTCCTGCCGCTAAAGCGATGCTATCCTACTGATAAGGCCTGTTTTATATTATTAGAACAGAGAATATTTCTAACCTGTGATGATTAAAAAGGTATCTGAATTTAGCCGCCATTTCCATTTCTACAGCAACGGAATAAGAAGAATAAAGCAAGTGCCACCAGGGCAAGCAACGGGCAAAGCCACCACCGGCGGCCATTTCTAAGTTATATACCTAATTCAGCTATTCTAATTTTAGTTTGTATAGGTTTTTATAATGATAGAAAAATTTTTAATATCTGCCAGTCTATGGGGAAATATGAGTATAGGGTTCCAAAAGCTGTTATTTATTAGAATAAAAAATAGACAGTAAATTCAGAAAGCTGGAGTTAAAGGTTTCTCTTTTTGTTACAAACAACGGTATTATTGCGCCGTTGTTTAAGATAAAAGTGCCTTTGTGAATAGTAACATCTGTTTTGATAATTTAAAATAATTAAAACAGATGTTACTATTCAAGCCATATTATCCTTTTTATAATATAGTATAGCTTTTATATTTATATTCTTGAAAGGGCAGGAACACGAACCTAACCGAGATTCTAAACAAATCTTTAGCTTGGATATATTAAAAAATAAACAAAACAACGGACTTTAGCCGGTCCTTTTCTCCTTAAATGCCAGCAAAGCATAAGCTAAGTCAACTAATCTGTTTTGAGGCGAAAGATAATAATGAATAGAATAATTATTTTGGCAATGAAATAATGAATGTAGTTAGACCTCTCCCTGAAGCAGTTAGCATGAAGCATGTAGCTCCCCAGGAACTTTACATCCTTACTCAGGTAATCCTGCATACACTTAACACTGAACCAGAAAGATTTCACAATATGTCAGAAATACCAGGACTGGAAAGCTGGCGATGGAATCAGCTAGGTGAGATTGCCCGGTACTTGTTAAAGCAAGGCTGGATAGAAGTGAAGCCCAAAACTGATGGATTTCTGATAAAACTTACCATTTCTGGAAAGGTTTTCGTGTGCAACCATGCTGCTTAGATCTAATTAAGCCCAATTTAATACCAACCCGTTTAGAACCAGCGTTTTAACATTATTATTAAGAATCTATTCGGTTATGCCCAGGACCCGTAAAGCAAAAAATTCTAAAAACTCTAGCCAGGTCTATTCTATTCATTATCCAAATAAAAATGAAGTTTCAGAGTTGGAACAAGAAAAGCGCTTCGAAAAACTTAAAAGGCTTTGGTTTGCCTTGAAGTCAGCCGGGGAATAGCTGCCGCATAAAGCATTTTGTCAGATTTACGTTAGAAGTATTTATCTTTTGTACGGTGATAAAATATTATCAGAACCAGCTTACCAAATTTCCAAGTAAAATAATCATGTTTATCTGACCGCGTGTAGCTAGCTCATATTGAACCTAATTCATTCTCCTGTACTTTTGAAAAATAAAAGGCTGTTGCGGGAAAGGAATAGCGGAAGCATGAAGTCTGTAGATGAATAATTAATTTTCAGGCTTTAGGCACAACTACGTAATTGCTAGTAATCCAAATTCAATACTAATTCTAAACCGGCATGAATTGGTTTTAACACATCGGTAAAATTACCCAAGCTTCTTAAAATAGTTGGATTATTATATTTTTCAATTTCCTGCAAGCCTTTGTTTATATATTGTTTTGCCTGTACTTTGGTTAGTGTAATATGATCAGAAACAGAGTCGATTTTAATAATGTCGATTTCTTTTAAAATAGCATTACATATACTTTTTAAGCCTATAATATGTAAATCACTTTCGACGGTTAAGGTATTAAATTCCCGGTTTAGGAATTCTAAATGGGTAAATGTTTCTCTGCTTTTCATGCCTGATTCTGGGAAGTACATATAAGGTCTTTATATTCAAAATCCATCTTTTCCCAGAAGTCCAGATTTTTAATTGTTTTATCGGCAATCTGTTGTAACGCTTCAATAGTCAAAAATGCCTGGTGTGGGGTTATCAGTACATTCGAAAAAGTCATTAGTTTCTGCAGTATTATATCTTTTAATTCATCCTGCTGATGGTCTTCAAAAAACAAATCTTTTTCATTTTCATACACGTCTAAGCCCAGGTAGCCAATTTGGTTGTTTTCCAGAGCTTTAAGCACATCAGTAGTGTTAATTAAGGCGCCGCGCGCAGTATTAAGCAACATTACTCCTTTTTTCATTTTGGCAATGCTACTTGCATTTATCATATACTTGGTGGCATCATCCAACGGGACGTGCAAAGAAATAATATCGGACTGGCTTAGTACTTCATCTAAAGAAAGCAATTGGATATTTAGCAGATTCTCCGTCGGAGCCACATCGTAACCAACAACCCGGCAACCAAACCCATTAAAAATGGCGGCTACGGCCTGGCCAATATTCCCTAATCCAATTAATCCTACCGTTTTTTTATAAAAATTAAAGCCAATCAGCCCGTTTAATCTGAAATCGAACTTGTGGCTGTTGGTGTTGGCCTGCATGGTATGGCGATTAAGGGCCAAGGCTAGCGCAACCGTATGTTCGGCAATGGCCTGCGGCGAATAAGCGGCAACGTTAGCTATTTGTATATTTCTTTTAGCGGCTGCATCTTTATCAATATGGTCGGTACCGGCCGAACGGGTAGCGATATATTTAATGCCAAGGTCGGCCAGTTTGTTTACTACCGTTGCTGATACGTCATCGTTGGTAAAAACCACTACGGCATCTTTTCCTTCGGCATACGCGGCGGTTTCAGAACTTAACGGGTTTGAAATAAGGGTAATGTCGTGTCTTTTCTGATTGGCTTTGGCGAGAAATTCCTTTTCAAAGGGTTTGATACTGTAAGCTATCACTTTCATAAGGAAGACTTTTAAATTAATATAAATTTACCTCAGAACGCCGGCTTAAGGTATGTGCGCCATCAAATTAAAATGTGATATACATCAGGATTTATTAAAATGAGCGCAAATTATTTTTTTGACTTAGGGGCAACCGGTTAATTGTTTGCCGGCCCTAAAATCAGGCGTTAACTTTAGCGAATACTATACCGGCAATTATAGCCTGAATAAAACCGTACATAAACCAGCTTAAAACGATATTTAAGGTAATATCTAAAGAACTGAAGGTAATCCACATCACCGGCAATAACGCTACCAGGGCATATACCATCCCAAATTCTAATCCCCGGATAATGAAAGAGCCCTTAAACATGCCTTTAAAGCGGGACCAGAACCAGGAAAGCGCAAAACTGAAAACAAAAGCGTGCAGGTAAAAGAAAATATCGCGGCTGCCATCAGCGTTAAACAAGGGATTATTATAGTCGGTATATAATTGCGGGAAGAACCGGATAGAAATAAATAAGCCACCATAGCTTAATACAAATAATATAATTCCGGAGATAAATCCGGAAGAGATAATTTTTTTCATAGCGAAGGTTGGTAATCTAAAACTTTTACATTCAGGTTAAATTTTACTTGCAAGGCATTATCTGTTTGAATCATGCCGCCAATTTTCCGGGGAGGAACTATATTAAAATCGGAAAAATTAACCTGTCGGGTGCCTTCCAAGGTTAAAGCTTTTTTGCCGTTAGGCGTAATCCGGTAATTTATTTCGTAACGTTTGCTAACGCCCGCCAGCGCAATCGTTACCAGGCCTTTTAGGGTTTCGGTATTAGATAAATTAGCAGGATAGCGGTTTAAACTAATAAACGTGATGGTGAGGTACGGAAATTCTTTCGCTTTTAAAGCTTTGCGCAGATTTGCCGTCATGGGTGGGTTATGACAATCGAAGTGCTGCACATCTAAGGCCAGGGAGCCAGTAATCTGGAAGGCAGTTGATGAATTTTGCTGGTAAAAAGTGAGCGTATCGGGTTTGTAATAATCAGCAATAGCACAACTGAATTTATTTACATTGGTGCTGCCCACCACGCTTATGGAGCCCCCTTTGGTAATAACCCATTTGGTATAATAAGCCTTTTTGGGGGGTTGATTAAATCCCACCAAGAAGAATAATATTAATAGAAATAGTTTAGAAGAGGGCATCAGGATAGGTAAATAAAAAAGCAGGTTGCATCTGGCAACCTGCTCTCTAGTTAAAATATAAACTTAAAAACCAACTACTGCCTGTACTACATAACCCTTAAACTGGCCGCCATTCCGATAATCGGCTACCGGCAAATCTTTAAATTCCTGACGTACATATTCGCCTTTGAGTAAAATATTCCGGGTTAAAAACCAACCGGCTCCAAAAGCTACCCGGTTTACTTTCATATCCTGGGTATAAATGATGGCCGGAGCGGTGCCAACGGCTGCTACATCGGGTAAGCGTACATTAAGCGTGTTGTAACGGGCACCAAAAAACAAATTTTCATTTTTGCCAAACCGATAAACTGCATCCATCGCAACCTGATTGGCTTTTCTTTCTTTTGTTTCGTTTTTGGTCCGGCCTTGGGCCGCTTCGTACGTTCCGAATAATTCCAGGCCTTTTGCTTTTACAAAACCATTCAGCTGCATGGCATCTACTTCTTTAGAAAAGCCTGGGTTTACACGGCCTGAGAAAGCCTGCGCCGAGGCAGAACTGCCGGCTTTTTCCAAAACCATAAAATAATTAGAACCGGTGCGGTCGCCGCCATAAAGGGTTTGGCCGCCAGAGCTTTTATTTGTGTAATAAGAAGCGGCTACCCGTACCCGGATTATATCGGATAATTGTTTATCGTAGCCCCCTTTAAAATAAACGGCCGGTGTTTTATGAATGTTGGCGTCCTGGTCGGTGGGGGTTAATACATCAATGTTGCCTTTTATCATGCCGTTAGAAACCCCGGCTACCCCAAAGAAATCAAGTTTACGGACCAATACTTCGCCCCCAATTTCGGTGGTAAAAGCATCCAGAATATAATTATCGGCAAAAGGGTTGTAAATGGTTTGCCCGCCATCGGAACGACGATAATGCTGGTCGCCGTAATTAATTTCCATGTGGCCCACTTTAAGGGTAGTAACAGCCATAATTCTATCCCAGATTTCGCCTTTAAAAGGCAGCTTATCAAACTGAATGTAACCGCCCTTTACCCAGGTTTCGTTGTGGTGCCGGGAAGATAAATAACTCGTCAGGTTTAACCGGATGCCATCGGCTAACTGCACATCCATAAATAAGTTTGCATTGGCGGTATTAAAGCCCGGCGATATTTTATATAAATTACCTGTAGCATTTTTGTGTTTCAGGTTCTGGAAAGATTGGGTAAAACCAGCTCCAAATTTTACTTTTATTTCTTCAAAAGCGGCTGCGGTATCTTTAGGCGCTTCGAATACATTAATGCCCGATTGGTCATAAGGCCGCAGATTATTTATTCGGTTTTGGGCAGTTACTTTTCCGGCTCCCAAAACAGTAAGTACTAAGGCAGCGGCAAAAAGAGATCTTTGTAATTTAGTTTTCATTATTTCTGTAAGTAAAAAATTTAAGGCTTTTAAGGGTATTAGATATTTTTATAGCAGCGGAATTAACCTAAGGCTAGGGGTGAATTATTTCTTAGATAGCAGAATGTTTTTATTCAGTTTCAGGAGAATATCAATGGTTACTTTATCTCCGGTTTTCATAGCGCCCATCATATAACTAGGCGCTTTTATACCATAGTCGCCCATTTTTATTTCCTGGGTTCCTTTACAGGTTATGCTTTCATCGGCATTTACAACATAACTGGTTTGCAGATTTACCAGCTTGGTAACACCGGCAATGGTCAGGTTCCCGGTGGTTTTAATAATTTTCTGGCCGGGAATTACAGTAGCATTGGTTAACTTAAAAGCTATTTTACTATATTCTTTTGCTTTTAAAGCTTTGTGCGCCCGGGTGGTGAGTAATTCTTCTTTTCCATTCAGGTTAGTAACCGGTAATACAAATAACAGGGTTGATAAATCTTGTAATTGGCCGCCCTTTATTTTAAAAGTAGCATCGGCGGTAAAGTTGGTAGCTACCATATTCCAATCGTGCACGTTAGAAGTACCCGAAACTTTTATTTGCGAGCCTGAGCCCAGTTTATAGGGAGTTTGTGCTTGTACCGAAAGCATGGTTAAGGCCAAGATGCCCAGAATGGCTAAAAGAATCAGCAGGCCGCGAAAAAATTCTTTTTTATAGGTGTTATAGGTCATCATAGTTTTCATCTCTTTGTGTTTTAGATTATTAATAGAACAAAGGTAGAGCAGCCCAATTGGGTAGGGTATGACCTGGAGAGTCTTAATAAGTGACCCTCGTTACAAATTGAATATTTAGAAATAAATTTTAGCCGTGCTTACCAAGACGGAGGAAGGGAAAGAGGTAAAAGCTATATTTTGCGGAATTACTTCTCTTCTAGCTGCTATTCGTGGTCGGCCCTTTTTGATACAGAAAGCCAGGTTCTGTTTGGGTTTAAATATTTTTTTGTTTTTATGCGAAACTTCCGGTCTAAAATTTTTCCGGTTTGTTATATTCTATATTTTTCAGATTAAACTTAGCATAGCTAAAATCATCTTTTTTTAATCGCCACAAAACTTCAAATGTAGTTGGCACGCCTATCTCATTCATCACTTTGTAATCAGCTAAGTTAATAACCCATGTTTCTAAGTTTTCTTCACCCATGAATCGTTTTGTTTCCAGCATTGTAATCTCACCAACCTCATTAAATGTTACCAGGTAAAACAGAGATAAACCGTTATAGTCGAAAGCTAATTTAGCAGACCGCGCATCTATAGGAGACCAGTGTAATCTTTCGCTGGGTAATAAATTTGTTGGATATAAAACGCTTTCTCCCAGCCATCTTAATAATTCTCCCTGGTCATATTGTTTGCCATGGCCATCTACCACCTTAATGAGTGAAAATAATGAAACAACCAATCTGCCTTTATCAGCGATATACATATCACGGGCCGTAAACATGGCGGTGGTGCCTTTCCAAATAAAACCAGGAGTAGATGTGGTGGCATATTGTTCACCTTTTATGTTTACCCATTTTTTATCTTCACCCGTTTTAAATTCTCCATCGTGGGTAATCCGGGCATAACTAATATAGGGCTGACCATCTTTTAAAACGAGTTTAAAATAGCGTTGTACTGGTTCAGGTAAACCAGTTAGTTGGTCGTGACTAAAAGTTTCATTTGAAATAGTTTCGGCTTCAGAAAACAGCAGTTTTACTTCTTTGTCAAATTGGTTTTTTAA
>JAQBNV010000520.1 GCA_028288395.1 Adhaeribacter sp.
CCCAATAATGCGGTACTAAGCATTTCCGGCGATATTGACGTGGAACAGACCCGCCAGTTGGTACAGAAATATTTTGCTCCCATCAACCGGGGCACCCGCAGCATCAATCGCCCAACAGAGCAGGAACCGCAACAAACCGCCGAAAAACGCGAAATTGTATTCGACGAAGTGCAATTACCGGCCGTGGTACAGGCTTACCACATACCCAAGCAAACTTCTCCTGATTTCTATGCTATTTCTATGCTGACCACCTTGCTGACCGGCGGCGAAAGCGCCCGCCTGACCAAAGCCCTGGTAGACCAGCAACAAGCCGCCGCTTACGTGGGCGCCATCCCGATGGAACTCGAAGATCCGGGTTTGTTTCTGATGTTTGCGGTAGCCAACCTGGGCAAGGAGTCCGATGATTTGGAAAAGGCCGTGGATACCGAAATAGATCGCGTAAAAAAAGAGCCCTTAACCGATCGGGAGTTTCTGAAGTTGCGCAACCAGGTAGAAAGCACGCTGGTTCGGCAATATACCACCAACCTGGGCATTGCCGAGCAGCTGGCCAATTTTCACCTGTTTTACAAAGATACCAATCTGATTAACACCGAGCTCCAAAACTACCTGGCTGTTAAAAAAGAAGACATTACCCGGGTAGCCAACAAATATTTAACTAAAGAAACCCGGGTAGTGCTGCACTACGCGCCCCGGGCGAACCAACGCTAACCTTACCGCATATTTACCATGAAGCATATATATATTACCCTCTTAGCCTTTGGCCTGAGTTTGCCGGCGGCTTTGGCGCAAAAACAAACCCCACCCACGCCCGGCCCCGCTCCGGTTATAAATATAGGCGAACCAGCCTCTTTCGTTTTAAAAAATGGACTGAAGGTTTACGTGGTTGAAAAACATAAAGTGCCTACGGTTTCCATTTCGCTCATTCTGGATAATGATCCGATTTTACAAGGTGATAAAAATGGCTACGTAGAGTTTACCGGCTCTTTATTGCGGACCGGCACCAAAACCAGAGCCAAAGAGCAAATAGATGAGGAAGTAGACTTTATTGGTGCCGAATTAACCACTTTTGGCAATGGCCTGAACGGCTCGGCCCTGAAGAAACACCTGCCCACCCTGTTGCAATTAACTTCGGATGTGCTGTTAAACCCCCAATTTAAACAGGAAGAACTCGATAAATTTAAAAAGCAAACGCTTTCGGGTTTAGCCTCGGCCAAAGCCAACCCCAACCAGGTAGAAGGCATGGTGCGCAACACCTTGCTTTTTGGTAAAAACCACCCATACGGTCAGCAGCTAACCGAAAAAACCATCGAAAATATTACCCTGGCCGATATTCAGAATTACTACACCAATTATTTTCGTCCGAATGTCGGTTACCTGGCGGTAGTAGGGGATGTAAACACCAAAGAAGTTAAAAAGCTGGTAAAGAAATATTTTGGTACCTGGAAAAAAGGTGACGTTCCCCGGCAGAATGTTCCGGCCGCGACACCGGTTTCTGGTAACCGGGTAGCCATTATCGACCGGCCGGGTGCCGTACAAACCGTACTATCGTATTCGAATATTGCGGATTTGAAACCCGGCAGCGCCGATGCTATTCCGGCTACCGTAATGAACTCCATTTTGGGCGGCCCGTACTCCCGCCTTATGAATAACCTACGGGAAAAACGCGCTTATACTTACGGCGCTTACTCGCAGTTGAACCCTGATAAGCACATCAGCCAGTTTAATGCGTTTACGAGCGTGCGCAATGCCGTTACCGACAGCGCAGTAGCCCAGATGGTGCTGGAACTATACCGGATGAGGGCCGGCCAGCCCGAAGCAGCCGAACTGCAACGCGCCCAAAGCATGGTTTCAGGATCGTTTGCCCGTTCACTTGAGTCGCCGGCTACCGTTGCTATTTTTGCCATTAATACGGCCCGCTACAACCTGCCCAAAGATTATTATGCCAACTACCTCCGGAATGTAGCCGCCGTAACCCCGGCTACAATACAGCAGGTGGCCCAGAAATACATTACGCCCACGAATGCCTATATTTTAGCCGTAGGAAACGCCGATTACATCGAACGCCGCCTGACCCGCTTTGATGCGGACGGCGAACTGGAATATTACGACGTAAACGGAAATAAGGTAGACCGCGCTTCGCTGGAAGTACCCGCCGGCCTGACAGCTGATAAGGTATTGGATAATTATATCCAGGCCTTGGGTGGCCGGGCGAACCTCGAAAAAATAAAAGATATTACTATTAATAGTACGATTACTTCGCCGGCGGCCAGCCTCACCATGATCCAAATACAGAAAGGCACTGATAAACTTTACCAGTCTTTAAAATACGGCAGCAACGAAGTGCAGCGGACGGTGGTAAACGGCACCAAAGGCAAAGCCCTTAGTGCCCAGCAAAGCCGTAACCTGTCAACCGATGAGGTGCGGGAACATAAGCTTAAATTAGGTTTGAATAGTATCCTGAACCTGGATAAACTGGGCATTAAGAAAAATCTGATTGGTATGGAACGGTTAAATGGCCGGGCCGCTTACCGCGTAGAACTGGTAATGCCCAACGGCAAACGTACTATTTATTACCTCGATTCCGAAACCGGGTTAAAACTGCGTGAAATGGAAATCGAACAAACAACAATAGGCAACGCTACGCAAACCACTGATTACGGCGATTACCGCGAAGTAAACGGCGTAAAAATTCCTCACCGCATGTTGTTGTATGCTGGTCAGCAAGGGGTAGTAACCGAGGTGCAAAAAGTAGAGGTAAATAAAAATATCAAAGACGATACCTTTAAACTACCTTAATTCTTAAATACCGGATAAAAGCAAAGGAGGGATGTGTTTACACATCCCTCCTTTGCTTTTATCCCTAACCTAAATTGCTTCCTGCTCAACGATGATAAAGGAAGGATTTATCGGGATTATTAAACCTATCGTTTTTTTAACCTAAAAATTTTTATACATTCTATTAAGTCCTCACTTACAACCACATACAAGTTTAAACGACCATAATACCGGGCGATATTATGTCGAAGAAATAAACTAAAACAATTTACCCTGTACCGGCTGGGGAATAGGTTTGGGCTTTTCCAATTCGATGCCACAAACCTTTTTTAGATTGCCCAGGAAATAATTGATTAGCACCGGTGAATGGTTAATATCCTGCTGATGGATAAAAAAATATAGCTTTTGCAAGCCCAGTTCAAACCAGGTTTTAAGGCGCGCTATCCATTCATCAAGACGGGAATAATCGGTAGGATGTAAGCCATACCCGACAAACCGGATAAAGGCCGTATTATTCGTCAGGCGCATGTGCAATACATCGCGCCGGCCGGCCACATCGGTTATAACAGTAGCCAGGTTATAAGCTTCGAGCAAGGCGCATACTTCTTCGAATGGCACAGCTTTGTTAAACCAGTTTTCGTCGCGTAATTCTAAAGCCAGCGGAAAATCACCTGGAAAATCATTCAGGTAACGCAGGAGTATATCCACCTCGCCGGGCGCAAATGTGGGTGGCAATTGTAAAAATGCGCAGCCTAAATATTCCTTTAACCCGCTTAAGCTTTCGCAGAAACGATTTGTCTCCTCCCTACTCCTGCTTAGCCGCTTTTCGTGGCTGATAATTTGCGGCAACTTCGGGCAAAAGGTAAAGTTAGGCGTTACGGTATTTCGCCACAGGTTTATAGTAGCTGCATCGGGTATCCGGTAGTGAGTAGTGTTCAGCTCAATGGTATTAAACTGGCGACTGTACCAATATAGAAGCTCATGGGCGGCAGCTCCGGCCGGGTAATAACTACCACGCCAAGGCTTATTATTCCAGGTAGGGCAGCCCACATATACCTGCGGCTTCAGGTAAGCAACCGGGCGCGCACTACGCAGTACCCGCGCGGTAGCCGGTTCATCGGCTGGTAACCGGAACGATACTGAATTGATTAATTTTAAGTAACCGAAATCCATCTCTGCGGTGTAAAAACCAGATATTTCTCACTAAATATAGTACATAATCCGGATAAAATAAACTCGTGCCAGAACATTTAGTATTTATACTTAATTAATGGTGGTCAAATACTTAATTTTTAATTATTTTCTTAAAATTTTTATTAGATTTATATCTCATATTTTTGATATTGACTATTGAACAAATTAAGGTAAAAGTTGCTCTCAGGTGCGCTGAACGAATATAATTTTTGAATTATAACGCTTACAAACGGTTATAATTTTTGAGTTGTGTCCCCCACGACTACACCCTCATCTCGCGCCCAAGGGGCTTAAAATTAGTTTTTCCAGAAATCCTTCGTATTTTTGCCTCATCACCAATAGATGAACACATGCGTTTTACGAAATTACACTATGTATTCAGCTTTATCTTTATCTTATTTATCGGCCTGAGCGAACCAGGCTTTGCCCAGAAAAAAGCCAAAGTACAGCAGGGTTTAGCAACCTGGTACGGCAACCGTTATCACGGCAAAAAAACAACGAGCGGCGAAGTTTTCAACAAAAATGAAATGACCGCAGCCCACCTCACCCTTCCTTTTGGCACCAGGGTACGGGTAACCAATCCAAAAACTCACAAATCGGTAATAGTCCGGATTAATGATCGGGGACCGTTTGGCAACAAAAAGCGTATTATTGATTTATCGGAAGCTGCAGCCCGCAAAATTCAGGTATACAATCATGGCGAAGCTCGGGTAACGGTAGAAATATTACCGGAATATGCCTGGATGGACGAAGATAAAGATCGCTTACTATCTTTTGTTCCGGAGACGGCACCCGAAACCGGTTCTCTCAAAACGCCTAGCCCTTATTTTGTTATTCAGGCCGGTATTTTTACCAAACAGGTAAATGCCATGGCATATACCGAAAAAATTAAAAACCTGAACCAGCAGTTAGCCATTAAAATGCAGGAAGGCTCCGCCAACGGCAATAAAATTCACCGCGTAATTGCGGGCCAGTTTGCCAGCCGGGCCGAAGCCGAAGCCTTTAATTTCAAACTAGGCAAAGAAGGCATTAACGGATTAATTAAAATGATCCCCGGCGCTTCGTAAAGCCGGTTACTTACCCAAGAAAAAGATAGATAAAGCAATACATAAACAAAGCCTGACTACTTACGGTAGCCAGGCTTTGTTTTTTCCATAACTTACCTGCCAGGTCAGGCTTACTGCTTCGCCCTAAATTTTACTGATTAATATTTGTACCTAGCATCCGCCTTAGGTACAGAATAAAATATTAGCTGCCCGCTCCGGAAATATTTCCGGGTATTTTCAAACTCCCATTGATATTTTACTTTTACTTTCAACCTGTTTGTAAAACCGACATGCCAATAACTGCACCACAGATTTCCGTTTACATCCAAAAATCGGCTGCCTACGCCCAACCCATTCTGAACCATCTCCCACCATGCTTGGCCCGAAACCACTAAAACTATCAAAATGGGGATTCCCGCACTGTGAGCACAATGGTATACTTTGTAGTATGGCTGCTTTTAAACACCATTGTGCCTTCACCTTCTGGAAAGCGGCTTTACTTTCCGACCCACACGAACTAATTTTGGCGGTGGGCCAAACCAGCATGAGACACCTGGGTCAGCTAAAAGTTTAGCTAATCTGCCAGCTGATGATGTTTTAATCAGTTATATATAAAGAAGCAGCCCAATTAAGTAAAGATGGCTTTAACTCGCCCCTTAAGCCCACCCGCAATGTGCCAAAAGAGGTGCAGATACCGACGTATTTTCAGGAAGCCTTAGCCGAGAACAAACCCGCCCGGGACACTTTCGAAAATTTAGTTATTCCAACCAGATAGAACACGTGACTTGGGTAACCGCAGCTAAAAGCGAAGAAACCCGGCAAAAAAGAATGGCCACCGCCATAGCCTGAATGGCCGAAGGAAAAGTAAGAAAATGGAAATACCTGAAAATATAACATAAAAGGCCAGTTTCAATAGTAAGCGTCTCCGCTACCAGGGAAATATTTCACCTGCATTATTAAATAATTACCAGCCCCGCTAAAGCTGTAAGTAAAAAATTATTATTTTAGCCATAACCTGGCTAGATAGCCGCAGACGCTGGCCTCTCATTTAAATAAACAAAGTAGCCGTATAAAACATCCGGCATCTATTATTGTTACTTGCTAAACCAAAAACTATTATGAAACTGAAACACATTTTTGCCTTACTGCTGCTAGCATTTGTCGGGCTACAAGCCCAGGCCCAGAAAGCTACGCCCGACCAACTGGAAACCAAGAAAGGCCGCTTAACGATTCAACCGGTGCAACATGCCGCAGCGGTTTTAAAATGGGACAATAAAACCATTTACGTAGATCCGGCAGGTGGCGCCCCCCTTTTCGCGGGACTGGATGCACCCGACTTAATTCTGATTACCGATATTCACGGCGACCACATGGATTTAAAAACGCTGGAAGCCATTAATACTTCTAAAGCTACGCTGGTAGTACCGCAGGCAGTAGCCGATATGCTGCCGGCTGCCCTGAAGCCCAAAGTAGTAGTATTAGCCTACGGTGCCAAAACCACCAAATTCGGCATTACGATTGCGGCTGTGCCGATGTATAACCTACCCGAAACAGCGGACTCCCGGCATCCGAAAGGACGCGGCAACGGTTATGTTATAACAGTTGGCGATAAAAACATTTACTTTTCCGGCGATACCGAAGACATTGCCGAAATGCGGGCCCTGAAAAATATAGATGTGGCTTTTGTATGTATGAACTTACCCTATACCATGGATGTGAACCAGGCGGCGCAGGCAGTATTGGCATTTAAACCCAAAGTAGCGTACCCCTACCATTACCGCGGCCAAGACGGCTTAGCTGATGTTGCAGCCTTTAAAAGCCAGGTAAATGCGG
>JAQBNV010000528.1 GCA_028288395.1 Adhaeribacter sp.
ACGTTGCGGGCCAGGTGGTACATCCAGGTTTTAAATTCCCCATCGCCCGTATAAGTATGCCGGTATTTAAGCATCCGCAGAAAAACATTTTGCACCAAATCTTCACTGACCTCGCAACTACTTGTAAGCCGGTAAAAAAAACAATAAAGTACCCGGTGGTAGCGCTCGAACAACAAACCCAACCGATCGGTATCACCGGCTTTCACTTTCAGCATCAAGGCATTATCGGTAAGTGCTTCCAAGCGTTCAGGGGGTTAGGATTTTAAAAGCAAACAGGGAAACCAGCGGCAGGGACAATAGTTACAAAAATTTAATAAATATCTTTAAACAAACCTGCAACAAGGCTATAACTTACTGTAATTTAATTATATAAAGATAAAAAATCATAAGAAGCAGACAGCATTCTATCTGTGTATAATTCCTTTAGCCAGGATATTTTTAAAAATCATTCTTATTTAAAAATACTCAAATAGGTGTAATCAACTGCTCCCCATACCGGGCTAAGTTAAATGAATTGCGTACGGTAAAGGAAGACACCGTTTTCTGCGTGTTTGAAAATAGGCTAATTGGCAGAGCAGGTCCGGACTGCTGTTTAGGAAATTTTAAAAGTATCCGGCAGCAAATATTTAAGGCGTGCCGTTTTTCATAGCGTAATTTATTACTTGGCAACAATATATTCAGGCCGGGAAAAGGACGTTTTAGTTTACTTGATTATGGGCCTGTTTCCCGGTTTTCAGGGCACGGTATTGCATCTGTAAGGCCGTAATTGTAACTTTATCTTCAGCCGGTATTTTCTCCTGTAAAACTTTCCGCCGGAAATGCAGTTTGTTCAGGATGTGTTCGGCATTTTCCCAATCGGTTGCGGTCCACGCCGGACTTTGCTCTATCAGATTCTGCACAAAAGTTGAATAAGCGGCGAGCATGTCCGCTGGTGTTATCTGCGAAATATAAATATTGCTCAATAATAGTTTCTCCAGGTTCCGGATTGCCGCTCCTGCGTCGGTGCCTAGTGTTTGCTTGGTTAACCTTAGTTCGGTAGCGAAGTCAGCTGACCAGGGCCATAATTTTACGGGATAGTTTGAAATATTAAGGCTTAAAGCAGCCTGAGCCGGAATTGGGAAAACTAAGCGCAAGCCGGAAAATAACAAAAATACAATAGCCAATTTGGTAAGCGGTTTAGTCGTAAGCATAAATATCAAAAGCGTTAATATTTTCAGAACCCCGGATACCCCCGCATTATTAGGTAGGTAAATAGAATCGGTTAAATTATTATTACCTTACTTTGGTTACGGTGCCTTTAAATTCCTGGCCCGTAAAAGTAATAATATAGTAGTATATGCCTTCGCTTACATTTTTGCCATCCCATTTAAAAGTTCGCTCGCCACTTTTGTAAACCAACCCACCCCAACGGTTAAATATTTTTATATCCGAGAAAATACTAATACAATTGTCGGGCGGTAGCGTAGGCATCTGAAAATAATCGTTCAGGCCATCGTCGTTGGGCGTAAAAATATTGGCCGGAATAAAATTCACCGGCACTTCGGAGCCAATATTTACTTCGATGGTAGTGGTGGTGGTAATGGGGTTGCCACACATGATGGTCGTGGCCGTAAAATCCAGGAGGTACGAGGATTGTGCCATGGCTGCACAATCTATTTTCCAAGAGAATGGGCTCGTAACCGAACCGGCCCCGCTTTTCCCAGCAAAAGCAATCGGTTGGGAAGCCAACTCAAAGTTGCGGCCTTTCAGTCTCAAGGCAATATCGTCCTTATCGGGGTCAGTTCCTATCACATCAAACACCAGCAAATCGCCTATTTTGGCATTGTACACCGCCATAGGTGCCGTAGTGGAAATAGCCGGGGGCGCATCCGGATCCGGTACAAATATAAACGAAACCCGGATGGTATCTTTTTTAGGTAAACTACAGCCATTGTCCGACAAGATAAAATCCACGATGTAAGGTTTGCCCTTCGAATCCATACAGGGTTTAAAGCAGGCAGTGGATTTAAGGGTATCCAGGATACCGTTGCGGTTAACCACCCCGCTGGTTTTGCTCAGAATTGGTTCGGTTAAGGTAAAATTAACGGGTTTGGCCTCCACGGTTAATGCGGCATTCGGGTCCGGATCGGTCATAAATAAATCAAAACAGCGGTTGTCGTTGGGGCCAATGGTAATCACCTCATTTTCGCGGTAGTAATTTCTAGCACCGCCGGCCTTTGATTGGATGGCCGGTTTTTGGTTGCGCGGACAATTCAAAACCAGCATCTGGTAATCTCGCCTTACCTCCCCTATTTTTACTTTATTGCGGTATTCCGAGCACCGGACGCCAAAAACAAACAGCCCTAGGCGAATTGGCAAAACCCGCAATTGTCCCGAATTTTGGTCGATGGTCAGGGTGGGATTTCCTGGTATCTGGATATTAGCTCCCAGCCCGGCGGTCCATTGTATTAAGGAATATGGTCCCGGAGAAGTCAAAGGAGCTGGATCGTTTTGGTTGCTATTGCCGTTCAGGGGGGTAACTACGTCGTAAACCAGCGAATCGCCATCGGGATCTTTGCCGCCAAACTCATAATAAAAAAGCTCGTTAATACAGGCATAATCACTTACGGGCGGAAACAACTCCGGCGAAGAATTCAGATAGCTTTTTCCGTTTTGGGTAACCGCAGGAAATTCGAGATAAAACGTTTGCGCTGCGCCACCCGGGTTAATAATATTGTTGATTACGCCGTTGCGGCAGCATCTTTCCCAAACCAGGTAATACCCTTCGGGGCTGTTAAAGATGGTGGCCGGCATGTCAATATTTTGGGTGTAAACCACTTTATCGGTACTTAGCGAGGCGCTGGTGCAGGCAACAGACGTATAGGGCACCGGTGTGGCGCGGGGATTACTCATGTTAATATTAGCAATCCGCCGGTTGGTTTTTTTTTCGAATAAGCTCACGGTAATATTGGGATCAATCGCCCCCCGGTTGCCATATATATTATCGAAATACATATTAAGGGTAATCTGGTACGTAGAACCCGAAATATATTTCAGTTGGAATTCGCCGCCCACAATATGCGTGGCCTGGCCCGGCAACAGCCAGCCTATAAAAATGAAGCAAAGTAAAAGTCTTTTCATAATCCCGCACCGGAAGTATAAACAGGTTAAATAATTTATCTTAATTTAACTAAAATATCCTGAATATAATAAAAATATCCCAATTCTGCCGCCCCGATAAGAAATTACAAATTTGACCAGTTCCATTCTCCAGATTATGTGAAATGGGCAGAGGTTGAAAAAACGGCTGAGTCAGATAAAACCGCCGGATAGTAGTATGTAATAATTATGGTCGCTGGAAATGTGGCTTATTGGCGCCGAAATACTAAATTGTAAGCCCGGTCTTATTTGAACTTTTTAAAATATTCCTTAACAGTAATTTTTATGCGCGCCCTTCTCTGCCTCCTGCTCCTGTTAGGACCTTTTGTTAGCGCATCGGCTAATCAGCCGGCATCGGAGTTTTCGACCGAATTCATTCAGAATAAAAAACAGTGGCCGAAGCCGGTGTTATTCGCTGCCCAACTGCCCCAGGGCTGGTTATTCCTGGAACAAAACCGGCTTACTTACAACTTTTTAGAACCCGATTATTTCAATCCCGAATTATCCGCCGCAACCGAAACCAACCCGGCAAATAAATACGAGGGCCACGCCTTCCAAATTAATTTTGTAAATGCTAACCCACTCTCGAAAGTAACGCCGCTGCTTAAATTACCGGGTCACCGCAACTATTATATTGGCAATGATGCCGCCAGTTGGGCTACGGCAGTGCCAGCATACGGGGAGATAAAATATACTGGTTTATTCCCCCGGATTGATTTGCGCCTTTACACTGCCGGCCGCACCTTAAAGTACGATTACGTGGTTGCGCCGCAGGGCCAGGTTTCAGCGA
>JAQBNV010000531.1 GCA_028288395.1 Adhaeribacter sp.
AGTTTTTTCCTGTCCGCCAATAATTGGCCCTTTGCATTCTGATTCAATGATAACTTCCTTTACCTTCATTCTTATCAATTTTGCCTAACTACCGGATAAACGGAGTTCGTTCCGGTTATCAGTCCTATGGATATACACATTTATTCCGTTTAGCCGTCCAAAATCAACCGATAACCGGAACTGGCCTAATGAATATACTATATGTAAAGAAGTATAAAGAAAAATATAGAATATTTTGTTCTTCCTTTCTCCCTCTTATATATAAAAATAAAAGTCCCTGGAAAAAAGTAGGTTACGGGGTTGTTTGCGTCCAGGTGAGCCTTGCTTCACGTCTGGTAAATAATTACGATTTTATATTTTATAACCGCCTGCCCCATCTACCAGCTGGTAATTGTTTATTTCCGTTACGATGTCGTATTCGCGGGCGTATTCATCGGTTAAAAAATTATTAAACTTATGCACAGCATCTTTCCGGACCAGGCTGATGGTACAACCACCGAAACCCCCGCCCATCATGCGGCTGCCGGCACAATAAGGTAGTTGCAAAGCAGTATCTACCAGGAAATCCAATTCCGGGCAGCTAACTTCGTAATCATCGCGGAGCGATTGATGCGAGGCCGTCAGCAAGGCGCCCAGTTCTTCAAAGTTCTTCTGACTCAGGGCTTCGGCGGCTTTTAAAACGCGCTCGTTTTCCAGCACCAGGTGTCGGATGCGTTGCTGCTGCACCGGGTCCGAAATGAGCGCCAGGTGCTCGGTTGTTAAGTCGCGGAACCCTTGCACGCTGGCGTCTTTGCTTTTCACTTCGGCCAAAGCATTGGCAGTTTCCTGCACCCGTTCCGAATATTTGCTGCCGGCCAGTTCGCGTTTTACCTTCGTATCGGCTAATAGCCAGGCCCAATCTTTCATATCGGCATCGACGTACTCCGACCTAAGTTGATTAAAATCCAGGATCATGAGTTTTCCTTCCCGCGAAAACTGCGAAGCATACTGGTCCAGCAGGCCGCTGTTTACTTTCAGGTATTCGTGCTCTACCCGCTGGCACATTTTAACCAAGGTCAGATCGTCCATTTCGGGTGCATAAGCGACCCGCAGAGCATTCATGATGGCTACTTCCATGGCCGCCGACGAAGACACCCCCGAACCAATGGGCACATTGCCCCAGACAACGGCTTCAAAGCCTTGTTTCAGCGGGTATTGGTTGCCAAAAATAGTAATGCAGCCGTAGGTATATTTCTCCCAGCTTTCGGCGGGGGTAAAAGGCTGCCCCAGCGTATATTCCATTTTCGCGTGGTAATTCTGGCCAAATACGGAAACCTTTTGGTCGGTGCGCGGCCGCAGGAGAACAATTACCCACCGATTGATGGCCGCCGGCATGGAAAGACCCAGGTTATAATCGGTATGCTCCCCAATAATGTTGATGCGGCCCGGCGCATAGGCTACCATGGTGGGGGCGCCGCCAAATTTCTCTTCGAAGTAACTGCTGGTACTTTGGATATATTTTTCCAGTTCGGTATTCATAGTTTGTAGGTTTAGAAAATATTGGGGTTTACAGCCTTTTTCTTAATAGACGCAGGCAAGCTCTTTAGGTTTTGGGCCGTTGTTCTTATGAACCGCTATCACGCCCCAAAGCACCGCTGGCTTACCGGCGGCGCGACGATTTATTTAAGATAAGATCGGTATTTAATATTTCGGTTTTGGGTATATAGGTTTCCAAATCAACATTAACTTGTTCGAGAAAAAGCTGGGCCGCAATTATACCCATTTCAAAAGGATATTGCATCACGGTGGTTAAGGCTGGGTCAAGAATAGCCGAGGTAGCTTCGTTGCCAAACCCCACTACGGCCACTTCTTCCGGAATACGAATATTTTTATCTTTCAGGGCCATAATGGCACCAATAGCTACCCGGTCGCTGATGGCAAAAATAGCATCCGGCGGCTGGGGCAGTGCCATAAGTTGGTTCGTGGCCTCATAGGCCTGCTTCCGGTTAAAATCAACGTACTTAATCAGGCTGAGGTCTACCGGCAGGTTTGCGCGCTGCAGGGCATCTATATAGCCCCGCTTCCGGTTCTGGGTTAATTTAAGAAGGTCGGGCCCGGCCAGGTGGGCAATGCGTTTAGAACCCATTTTAATTAAATGTTCTACCGCCTGAAAAGCCCCGTTGTAATCATCAGCCAATACTTTGGAAGCTTCTATTTCTTCACAAACCCGGTCGAAAAACACCAGCGGCACGCCCCGCCGCTTAATAGTTTTAAAATGATCGAAATTTTTGGTTTTTCCTGAAACCGACACAATCAGGCCGGCTACCCGGCTCGACAGCAAGGCCTGGGTATTGTTAACTTCCATTTCTTCGGACTCGCTCGACTGGCAAATCATAACGTTATAACCCGCCGCCGATGCCACCTCCTGAATACCTTTAATCGCCGAAGCAAAAAACGGGATAGTAATATCCGGAATAATAACCCCTACAATATTGGTTTTGCTTTTGACCAGGCTTAGTGCAATGGAATTAGGCTGATAGTCGAGTTCGGCGGCTAGATCTATTACTGATTTCTTAGTTTCGGGATTAATATCGGCCGAACCCCGCAAAGCCCGCGAAACGGTAGAGACCGATATGTTTAATTGGCGGGCAATATCCTTAATCGTGACAGGTCGGTTTTTCATGATAGCTGCTGGCGGCAAGCGCGGTCTCAAATATATCAACATCCCGGTTGTTCTGGCAATGGATGTTAATTATTTCTTTTAGCAGCATTTACGGCAACGGTAAGTTGCGCATCATAGAAAAAAGGCTTCGGTTAAGTTCCTGGTACTTTGCTAAAGAATTTATTCTTTGCGGTAGAGTAAAACAGAACCGGTCCGGAAAATATAAACGGCATACGACCTGTTTTATTTTCCGGACCGGTTAGGGTGTAAGGGGTAACCTGACTTTGCTTGGGCCAGCGCTTTACATAAATCAATTAATAATAATCTTCTTTATTTCGCTGTAGTCGTCGGTTTGCAGTTTAATGTAATAAAGCCCACTGGCTAGTTTGCTCAGGTCAAGTTCTTTTTTAATAGTTTCGCCATCGTTCAGCACTTCACGGTGAATAACGTTGCCAATCACGTTCACTACCCGCAATTCCGTTCTTTTGCCTTTGAAGCCATTAAGCGTTAGATAAACCAAACCCGTGCTGGGGTTGGGATAAACCGAAACACTTTTTTTCTCATTATCATCCGCCCGGTTAGCAAAAGGGCTGCCCGGTTGCTGGTTTTTAGTTAAATTCACTGCCGAATCAGACTGGGCAAAACCCTCCGAGCATAGCAAAAAACAAGTCAATATAAGCAGTAATTTTTTTTTCATATAGCTGATACAAAATCATTTATCTTCAGGTGTCGTACAGATTTCCTAACGTGCATAAATTTACGATTGTTTTGCTTTTTACAATAAAATTTATCGCGTTTTATCTTATCTATTGGATTTTATTTATATTATTATTGCACTATCAGAAATTTTAAAAATATAACCATCATTGGGGGCGGTCTGGCTGGCTTGGTGAGCGCTTTAGCGCTGGCCAGGGCGGGTGTACCTGTTACTTTGTTCGAGCGAAAAAAATATCCTTTTCATAAAGTTTGCGGCGAATATATTTCCAACGAGGTGCGCCCTTTTCTGGAAAACTTGGGGGTAGATGTAGAATCGCTGGGACCGGCTCATATAAATAATTTTTTACTCAGCGCTCCTTCCGGCAATACGATCACGTCGCCCCTCGATTTAGGTGGCTTTGGAGTGAGCCGTTATACCCTCGATAATTACCTGGCCTCCCTGGCCCGGCAAGCAGGCGCTACTATCCGGGAGCAGACCCCAGTACAGGAACTTCGTTACCAGGGGGATAATTTCTTACTGACCCTGGCCAACGGCGAAGCGCACCAAACCGATTTTATTCTGGGGTCTTACGGTAAGCGCAGCAACCTCGATCGCCATTTGCAGCGGCGGTTTTTCCGGCAGAGTTCGCCGTATATTGGCATAAAATACCACCTGCGGACCGACCTGCCCAAAGATTTGATTTGCCTCCATAATTTTAAAGACGGATATGCCGGCATTTCGGCCATTGAAGAAGATAAATATTGCTTTTGCTATCTGACTACCCGGGCCAACCTGAAGGCCAGCGGTAGCATTGCCCAAATGGAAACAAATATTCTTTCGCAAAATCCTTACCTGGCAAAAATATTCCGGGAGGCTGAATTTTTATATGCCCAGCCCGAAGTAATAAACGAAATATCATTTGCCTCGAAAACCTGCGTCGAAAACCATGTACTTTTTTGCGGCGATGCGGCTGGTTTGATAACTCCTTTATGCGGCAACGGCATGGCCATGGCCATGCACGCGGCCAAAATTGCCAGTAGTTGCATTTTAAATTATTTAAGCGGCCAGAATAATCGGGACGAACTCGAAAAAACCTATACCCGGCAGTGGCAGCAGGCATTTAGCCAGCGGCTGCAAACCGGCCGGCTGGTGCAACAGTTATTTGGGCGGCCGGTTCTAACCGAAATGGTTCTGCATACGTTAAAACGTTTTCCGGCCGGCCTACGCTTTTTAATGAAACAAACCCATGGCCAACCTTTTTAGCGCACCTGTTCGCTTTTGGTAATATTAACCAAAACAATAGCAATACCAGCCGGTTTTGGTTATTGGTGTAAACAATTTGAAACTAATTTGCTTATAATAGCACAATGAAGAGTTATATCTGTGCCATCGGTACTGCCAATCCGTCTGTGCGAATACCGCAGGTGCAGATTGCCCGCTTTATGGCTGATGCCTTGGGCTTTGATGCCGCCGATACCCGTAAACTGCAGGCTTTGTACCGGGTATCGGGCATAGAGCAACGGTTTACGGTACTGGAAGATTACAACCGATCGGTTGGTGATTTTACTTTTTTCCCGAACACGGCCGACCTGGAACCTTTCCCGACGGTGAAAAGCCGCATGGCGGTTTATAAGCAGCACGCACTGGATTTGTCGGTGGCCGCTATTCTGGATTGCCTGGGCCAGATTCCGGAAGTTACCTTGGCTTCCATCACTCATTTAATTACCGTTAGTTGCACCGGTATGTATGCGCCCGGCCTGGATATCGAAATATTGGAAGAGTTGCTTTTACCGACCACCATTCAGCGCACCGCCATTAATTTTATGGGTTGTTACGCGGCTTTTAATGGGTTAAAAGTGGCTGATAATATTTGCCAGGCCGATCCCAAAGCCAAAGTATTAATTGTTTGTACCGAAATCTGCACCATCCACTTCCAAAAACACAAAGAGCCCGACCATTTGGTTTCGAATGCTTTGTTTGGAGATGGGGCGGCGGCCGTACTGATGCAGGCCCGCCCCACTGAGAGCACCTGTTTGCAAATCGAGTCATTCCATTGCGACCTGGTACCCGCCGGCAAAAAAGAGATGGCCTGGCATATTTCGGATTTTGGATTTGAAATGACGCTTTCGTCGTACGTGCCCGCCATGATTAAGCAAGGTATCCGGCAACTAACCACTAACCTGCTGGCCAATTTACATTTAGATTTTTCCGAAATAAATTTATTTGCCATTCACCCGGGAGGCCGGAAAATACTCGAATGCATCGAGCAGGAACTGGGCATTACCCGCCACCATAACCGCTTTGCTTACGATATTCTCCGCTCCTTCGGCAATATGTCGTCGGCCACGGTGTTGTTTGTACTTAAAGCCATGATGGAATCTTTAGGGTCCGAGCACCACAACCAACCGGTACTGAGCTTTGCTTTTGGCCCTGGCCTGACCCTCGAATCGATGTTAACCCGGGTGCATTATGTTTAAACAACGGTCCCAGGAACCGGAACTGATGGATGATTTAAACCTATCGGGGGAGGCGTTGCGGAAAAACCTGGAGGAACTGGAAGTAATAAACCACTGGCTGGGCGGAGATAAAGTAGTAATAGATGCGCTGGAAAAAGTATTGCATAAAGCACCAACCCAAGCTACCGTAACCCAACCCTTACAAATTGCTGATATTGGTTGCGGCGGCGGTGATATTTTGCGGGTGGTAGCCCGGTGGGCGCAACGCCGGCAGCTTCCGGTAGCGCTAACCGGCATTGATGCCAATGATTTTATGGTAAACTACGCCCGGCAAAAATGCAAAACATCCCCCCATATAGCCATTATACAGGAAAATATTTATGAACCGGATTTTCAGAAACGCCGGTTTGATATTATTATTTGCAGCCTTTTTTGTCACCACTTTACCAGCGCCGAGCTCATAACCATGTGGCAGCAATTATACCAACAAGCCGATCGGGCGGTAATTATTAACGATTTGCACCGGCATCCGCTAGCTTATTATTCTATTAAATGGATAACAAAGCTGTTTTCGGGCTCTTACCTGGTTAAAAACGACGCCCCTTTATCGGTGCTGCGGGCATTCCGGAAAACCGAAATAGAAGATATATTAAACAAAAGCAATATAAAGAAATATACCCTCCGGTGGCAGTGGGCTTTCCGGTGGCAGCTGATAATGCACAAATAACTTTATTATTTCGCTCCTTTACATTATCTTAGTTTTAGAATCATCCGCAGCCTTGCGTTAAACTATGATAAAGCGATCGCTTCACTTCTGGCTTCTGCTCTTTTGTTCTTTATTTTTTGCTACCCTGGTCATTATCTTTGCTTTTAAAATACTCAAAGCGGTTGTCTTTTTATTGCTGCTGGCAGTCCTAACGCCTATTATTTATATCCTGATTAAATATTTAATTTCATCGAATAACATCTCGGGCCGCTCCGAAAAACTCAAGAGCCGGGATTAGCCCCTCCGAAATATTAGAAATACAGGTATTGCGCCAGCCGAAAAGTATTGGCGTGTGCTTCTACAATATCCGCAATTTTCTGGGAGTAGCCGCCGCCCATGCTAACCGCTACCGGCACCTGATGCTGCCGGCAGGTTTCCAGCACAAACCGATCGCGTTCTTTGCAACCCTCCCGGCTTACTTTTAAGCGCCCCAGTTTATCGGTGGCCAGAATATCTACCCCCGACTGGTAAAAAACAAACGCCGGCTGCACCTGTTCCATTAAGCCCGGCAAAATGTCGCGCAATAATTTTAAATAGGCCTGATCGGCAATGCCATCGGGTAAGGGAACATCTAAATCTGATTTTTCTTTGTGCAAAGGATAATTATTGCCGCCGTGCATGCTGAAGGTAAAAACCCGGGGCTCGTTTGTAAAAATCTGGGCAGTGCCATTGCCTTGGTGTACATCCAAATCAACGATTAAAATGCGGCTGACTGGGGTGTTCCGGAGTAAATAATGGGCCGCAATGGCCATATCGTTTAACAGGCAAAAACCTTCGCCCCGGTCGGTAAAAGCGTGGTGGGTGCCACCCGCAATATTCATCCCGATGCCGAATTCCAAGGCAAAAAGGGCGGCCTGCACAGTCCCGTTCATAATTATTACTTCGCGCTGAACCAAACGCTGTGACAGCGGGAACCCGGTTTTGCGCACCTCGGCCGGGGTAAGTTGCAGGTTATTTAAGCGCTGCCAATAATCTGCCTCGTGGGCTAGCAGAATGATATCTTCCGGAAGTGGCTCTGGGGCAAAAATATTAGCGGCACTAATAGTACCTTCATAAAGCAATTGCTCGGGCAGCAACTCGTATTTCAGCATCGGAAAACGGTGCCCTTCGGGTAAGGCGTGGGCATACTGGGGCGTCCAGGCAATTTTAAGCATGTAAGTGGATATTTTCTTTTACACTACAAACAAAATAATTTATTGTTTTGGGTTTAAGCAAACTTCCGGTAAAAGAACCCGCGTCC
>JAQBNV010000543.1 GCA_028288395.1 Adhaeribacter sp.
TTTGGGCCTGGTAAGTTGCCACTTCCGCCAGGCCATCGTCCCAAAGTTTATGCTGGGCCCAATCGGCCTTAAAATATTGCCGCTGTGCGGCCGGAAGCGGTTTTGTATCGGAAGAGGCTGTACAACCTAATACCAGGAAAAATATTCCTAACCGCCATAAAGTGTTTTGCCCCATGATTTTCCGATGAATATATCGCTGCATACGTTTAGGTACCGTTTGGGTGAATAATTAAGCGTGGCTAAACCTCCAAAGGTTTTTTAGCTTAAAATATTGCCCAAATATAACAGTTGAATGAATCGGAAGCTAAATTTTACCCATAACGTACATCTCGGTCAGGGTTGGGTTAATGCTACCACCCTGGGGTTCCAGGGTAATGGCAAACGCCTGGGCCTGCTGCACATCTTTCATGTGGTGCAAATCGGCGGTAATATCGGTGCTTTTTACAATGCCGGCATCTACGGGCTTGCCATCTACCAGAGCCCACAACTGATATTGCTTACCGGTGGGTGGCGCTGGCAAATTATCTACGTTTACATAAACATCTTTGGTCAGGCGGTGCCAATAGAGGGTAACCCGCGAATCCGGCGATTTTTCTACGCCTTTCAATTCCACCCGCAAAGTGTTGGAATCGTTGAGTAAGGCCAGGGCCTTTTGGTTGGCCGATAATTTCTGTTGGACCCGTCTGAAATTCTGGGCAAACTCTTGCTGCGAACTCAAGGCTAATTGCAGGTTCTGATCCGATTCTTGCCAGTTGCGGTAAAAATAATAACTCAAGGCGTTACTCATAACCAATAAAGTTAAAGAGGCCGCTACCAACCATTTAAAAGCTGTGCTCGCCGCCGTCTGGTTTGCCACCCGGCCGATGGGAATAACGCGCGGATTGGTTTCGGCGTTCGCGGGGGCGGTCTGGTTTTCGGAACGGTGGTTTGTTTCGGGCTGGAATACCGCCCGTAATACTTTCTCTTTTAAGGCCGGCGGCGGCTCCACCGCGTGCAAAGCGGCATACTGATCCAAGGTATGCCGGATTAAATTCAGTTCGGCCTTTATTTCGGGATGTTGCTCGCCTAATTGCTCTACTTCGGCTTTTTCGGACGCAGTAAGGGCACCGGCTCCGTAAAGCTCCAATATGCCTGATGATATATACTCCTCTATATTCAATTTAACGGTTTACTACTTTTAACTTAACAATTTGGTCAGTAACTTCATGGCCGCCCGGGTCCTGGTTTTGACAGTTCCAAGCGGAATATCCAGTTCTTCGGCTACTTCACTTTGGGTATACCCATCGAAATACATCATATCAATAATTTTTCTCTGCTCCGGATTTAATTTACCCACCAAATCTTTTATACCGATATGATCCGGCCGCACCTCGTAACTTGATTGTAAATGATTTACCGGGCTGCTATCAATAGATCTTTCTCTGGAACCTACGCGGAATTCTTTCGATCGGATTTTATCAATGGCCGCATTGCGGGCAATATTTACGATCCAGGTAAAAAGCCTGCCTTTTTCGGTATTATACTGCTGGAAAGATGTCCAGATTTTTATAAAGGTCTCCTGCATTACATCTTCCGCAATTTCTTCGGTTTTTACAATCCGCAGAATTACACCGTAAAGGGCCGCCGAATATTTATCGTATAGAATGGTCATAGCTGCCTCATCCCGTTGCTGCAACCTTATTATCAGGTCTTCTTCAGAAAATAATATGTTTTCTTTTCCTGCCAAAAGTTTGTATTTAGGAGCGAATAAAAAGAATATTTAGAAACCAAAAAGTAATAGAAGAGTAGTAACTAAGCTATAACCAGAAAAGCATAAATTAGTTAAACTAAATTTAAAATATTTAGTTTCCGGTATACATTGAAAGTTAGTTTCTTTTCTCCACCTGCCTTAAACATAAAAAATATATGGCCATCCAATCTGTGAACCCCGCTGACAATAGTCTGCTACAATCTTTTGAACCACTAACCGATGCCGAACTGGAAAATGCCCTGGCCCAGGCCGATAACACTTTTAAAAGTTGGCGCAAAACAACTTTTGCCGAGCGGAGCCGCCTGATGCAGCAGTGTGCGGCGGTATTGGAGGAAGAACAACGCCATTATGCTACGCTGATGACCCTGGAAATGGGAAAACCAATATCCCAGGCCATGGGCGAAATCAAGAAGTGTGCCGCAGTGTGCCGCTACTACGCCGAGCACGCCGAAAACTTTTTGCAGGACGAAATAATGAAAACTGATGCCTCCAAAAGCTTTGTTTCATACGAACCACTCGGTGCGGTGCTGGCCATTATGCCCTGGAATTTTCCGTACTGGCAGGTATTCCGGTTTGCGGCGCCCGCGCTAATGGCCGGCAACGTGGGCCTGTTGAAACACGCATCCAATGTACCGCAATGTGCCTTAGCCATCGAAGAAATATTCCGGAAAGCGGGGTTCCCCGCCGGAGCTTTTACCACTTTATTAATTTCTTCGGAAAAAGTAGAAACGGTAATTAAGGACGATCGCGTGAAAGCCGTAACGCTTACCGGCAGCGAAGCCGCTGGCGCCAGCGTGGCTCAACAGGCCGGCCGAGAAATAAAAAAAACGGTATTGGAATTGGGCGGCAGCGACCCGTTTATTATTCTGGCCGACGCAGACTTAGACCAAGCTGTGGAAACGGCGGTAAACTCCCGGCTCATAAATACCGGCCAAAGCTGTATTGCCGCCAAAAGGTTTATGGTAACCGAACCGATTGCCGAAGCTTTTCTGAAAAAAATGAAAGAAACCTTGCAAGCCAAAAAAACGGGTAATCCCATGGCGGAAGATTGCGATTACGGCCCTATGGCCCGGGCAGATTTAGCCCGTGATTTGCAGCAGCAGGTAAACGAATCGGTAGCTAAAGGCGCTAAAATATACCTGGACGGTGGCCACCAAAACAATGACACGGCTTATTTTAAACCAATGATTTTAACCGATATTAAACCCGGCTCACCGGCTTACGACGACGAATTATTTGGCCCGGTAGCCCTGGTATTTGTAGTAAAAGACGAAGATGAAGCCGTAAGAATAGCCAATGATCACCGCTATGGTTTAGGAGCCACAATATTTACCCGGGATTTAACAAAAGGAGAAAATTTGGCGCGGCGCATTGAATCTGGTAACGTCTTTATCAATGCCATGGTCCAATCCGCACCGGGCATCCCATTCGGCGGTATAAAAAAATCAGGTTACGGCCGCGAACTTTCCTATGTCGGCATCCGGGAGTTTGTAAACCAGAAAACCATTTGGATTGGTTAATTAGCTATGGCAAGAGATAAATTTTCGGCATTCTCACTTCAAATTAAAGGAATTTAAAAAATTAATTTGTTTTCCTCCTTCCCTGGAGTAGCACGGCCGCAAAGCTTTTTGCCTGGTACCTTAATGGGTTTGAACCACCTATACGGCCTATTATTCATTCGCCGCGGGTAAAATCCAGAATTAGTGGCGAGTGATAGCTACTTCTATTGTCTTTCCTATAAAGAAGCAGCTCCATGCTTAATATTCCTTCCATTATTAATGGCTTCAAGCCCTATTTATCCTAATTAAATAACCGCCTTTTTAACGGTTTTAACCTCGGCCAATCAGCTTTATTCCTGATAATAAAATTTGAATATTCGCTGATTTAAGGCTATATTTAAAAGAATACTTCGTGCGTATTTTTGCTTCATTAACACTCCAGGCCTTTAATCCAAATTAAAATGAGTACGGGCAGCTTCTCAATTCTATCCCGGATAATACCTCATCAGGGTTTGTGGATTTTTGGATGCCTAACCTTGCTGGTTTTTCTTTTTATTTCTATTGCCCCCTGCCAGGCCCAGGAATATTTTAAATTCGACAAACCGCGTAAGAAACTCCAGGTAAAATTTACACTCCACCGCAACCTGATAATCGTACCCATTTACCTGAACGACCAGGGACCATTTAATTTTGTATTGGATACAGGGGTAGGCAACGGCATTATTACCGATCCTAGCTTACTTAAACTCCTGAACCTTAAAAAAGGCAGGGAAATAAAAATAACCGGTGCCGGCAGCGATCAGATGGATCTGAAAGCCTATATTATTCCGGATATTAAAGTAAAAATATCGGAAGTAACCGCCCCCAACCTATCTTTAACCATTCTTTCGGAAGACGTTTTTAACCTTTCATCTTATGTCGGCATGCCTATTTATGGCATCCTGGGTTACCAGTTTTTTAACAGCTTTGTGGTTCGTGTCAATTTTCCCGATACTATTTTAACCCTCTACAAGCCCGAAACTTTTACTTATAAAAAACGCGATGGCTTCCGGGTGCCGTTCGAACTGGACGATCAGAAACCTTACATTTACGCCAAAGTCACCATGAATGACTCGGCCCAGGTTTCGGCCCGAATGATTTTAGATACCGGTGCCGGACACGCCATTTCGCTCGAACAGGGGTCCAATGCTGCTATAAAATTACCAGAGCCCGCCCTGCGTACTCAGCTCGGAACCGGCCTGAGTGGCACCATTAGGGGATATTTAGGACGGGTGCAAAGTATTCAGGTAAGTAAATTTAAATTCAACAATGTACTTACTTCTTTCCCAGACTACCCGGACGTGGGCGCCAAAGCACTTAGAGTAGCGGGCCGCAACGGCAACATCGGAAACGAATTTTTAAAAAGATTTAATGTCATTATTGATTATTACCGCAGCGCCATCACCCTTAAACCCAATGCTTTTTACCGCGATCCTTTTGAACACGACATGTGCGGTATTGAAATAATGGCGGTAGGGGAAAGTTATAACCGGTATATAATAAGTAAAGTAGAACCTGGTTCGCCGGCTGCGGATGGTGATTTAAAAGTAAATGATGAATTACTGTTTTTAAATACAGCTTCGGCCCACTCGTTAACCATTTCGCAAATTGATAAATTGCTGCATACACGCGACAATTTCCGGCTGCTTATTATATTACGGCGCGACGGCGAATTAATTTACCGGTTTGTTACCTTAAAAAAACGCATTTAACCCGTTGCTTTTTAGCCGGCAATATTTATTGGTAACCAGAGGCAAATTTAAAACTTAATCTATTGGCGGTTACCAACCGAGTAATTACTTATATTTTGTCGGCAGCCGAATATT
>JAQBNV010000544.1 GCA_028288395.1 Adhaeribacter sp.
TGTTTTTGTTTTTCGCTGGGATATATACTCGCCGTTCTATCGCATTTGTCATCGTTGTAGTAACAGATAAGAAAAAGCGATCCGGATTCGGCTTTGTTGCTCCAGATACTCATCTGGGGCATGTCTATAATCAGGGTAGCCGATTGCTTGACCGAATTGATGTATTTTTTCTTTTTACCGAGTAATTCCTGCGCAAATAAAGTGGCGGGCAGCAGGAGAAGAGACAGGAGTAATATTTTCTTCATAAGCCAAAATAGTATTGTGTAGAGAATATTTTAGTTAATTAAAATTGCTTCACCAAAAATAAATGTTATTTTATTTACTTTCAAGTTAATATTTATAGCTTAATTATAAATAAAATCATATATCAATGTAAATGAACCGATATAATGATTTAAATATTTTACTGAATAGCTATTCTTGGTTAGGCTAATGAAAAGTAGAAGATTTGAAGAGGGCTATAGCCTGTAATTTGCCCCAAGGCTTCAGTACGTGACGGGTTAAACCTTACTACTTTTAGATGGAAAATCTAAATTGATTAACCGGTTGTATCTAAGATTTCGGGTGATTCCTGACTAACGCTAAATGGCAATATTCAGGTTTAATAAGTTAATCTTAAATTAAAATGGCTGATTGGTAAATAATGATGGTTATGCTCCCGCCTTTGGCCAGAACAAGCAGCTAAATAGAATTAGAAATATAAATAACGGCGGCGCAGGGCTAAGCGCCGGTATCAAGCTACAAATTATACCTGTTGTTTGCGGCAGGTATAAAAATTAAAGTTTATCTTCGGCTGACACCAGGTTTTCGCCCGTAGTCTTTACTGGTGTTTTAGATAAGCAATTCCCCTTAAACCCCGGTTGGCTTCATCAACTGCACAAACCTCTTTTCTAGTTTTTCGATTTTAGTTTTATTTTCTGCCAACTGCAAAGCTGTTACTTCCAGGGTTTGCAAATAACGCATAAAAGCAACACATTCGCGGATGTTAAATCGCTCTAAATTGTCTACTTGAGATAAGATATAAGGCTGTGTTTCTTTTTCTGTTAGCATTATGGAAGAATAAGGTTTTATAAAAATGAGTAAACTTTTTATTTATATATTGCCAACATAAAAATTGTTATAAGATTCCCGGTTATAACACATTTGTTTCATTTTTAAGTGTTTACACCTGATTTTAAGTAAAAGCCGAAAGTGTTTAACTTCTTTTGTAGCCTCTGGCAGCGTTGGCAGGCATTAACCAAGTTTTAGTAAAGATTGCTCCATCGTTAAAATAGAGATGCTGTTAATTTCTAAACGGGCATTGTGGTGTAATTTTTGTAACTAATAAAAAATATTTACAACAGAAGGCAACCAAAATCCGGTAAGATTGCTCTTTTATGTATACCGCCCGCTTTTGTCGGTTTTAATCTTACTATTTATGAATATCAGCTATATATATCGTTCTTTTTGGGGCCTATTGGTCTTGATGTTTTTTCTGGTGGGTTGCACCCAGCAGGAGGATGCAGTCGTACCGCAAGAAACCTGCGATACTGTTGCTACGGTGCAGTTAGTGCCTGGTTGCGGCCTGCAATTGCAACTGGAGAATAACCAGGTACTGGTGCCTGTAAATGTAACCACCACTGGTCCGGCCAATGCGCCCGCGTATAAAATTAACGGCTTTCCGGTACAGGTTGGCCAACGCATAATTGTGGGCTATAAAACCGCCAAAGTAGAAATGGGGGCCACTCCGTGTAATATAGCCGGCTACTACCATAATAAATTAGTAGCGATAACCTGTATAGTGGGTATTGAACAAGGTACCTGATTTAGAAGCAGGCTTTAAATAAATAAATTTTTGATAATGAGGGCATAGGGCACATCCCGGTTCTACCCCAGCTTATTACTAATATCAGCATAATGAAAAAGGCCTTAATAGTTTTTCTCGTTTTAATTTTTTACAGTGGTTATTCCTTTAGCCAGTTGCCAGCCCGACCAGTTCCTTTTACAAAGATTGGTATTGTTGAAATAAAACAGCCATTGCTCATAATCGGTACTTTAGAAACAGATTATAATTCATTAGTTATAGATACTGAAAACCTAAAGATTATTAAAACATATAAAGACTCCCTGGAATTAATACCTTTTGGCGAGAAGGGCCGGAACGGTATTGTTTTAGCTACCTTAAAGACTAAAACACCGCTCTTAAGACTGGAAGAAGTTTTAGATTATTATAAAATCCCGGCCCAGGATCGAAACTTAAAAGTGCTGGTAAATAAAAGAATGATTAACCCTGCGTTGTTTTTGGCGGATGTGAAAAGGATAGAAAGAATAGAAAGAACAAAACAAGATATTAACAGCACCATCCGGTATAGTTTTAATAATACCGAAGAATATTTAAATATTGTAACTCTTAGTAAATAGCCGCTATCTCATCTTCGCTTCAGGCCGGCGATCTGCTTACCAGCCGCACTGATTCTTAAAAATCAAAACGGGCTAATTTAACCGGTACGTTAAATTAGCGACTGCCGCCAAGCCTGGTTTAAATAAAATAATTTTATTAGTTTCTGATGCGAAAGCCCCTTTGACAAGAGGTGCTTTTCTGGTGCCATATAAAAGGTTCTGGGCACTAAATATTTACATATTTACCCGGTAGGGTTTGGCTGGAATGGGCAGTAAAAAGTTTGCGGGCAAGTATAAAGATATTTACTGAATATACTATATGTCAGATGTTTGGCGTTGCTTATAGCGGGCGTAACTGATTTTAATAAAACTGATTTTTTATAAAAATTGGCAGCAAACTTGCTATAATAGTTAAGTCTGGTTTACCTGGCACATAAAACAGATAAGCTGGTAGGAAGCTAATAATTAGAAAAATGAAACCCGAAAATAAAATAAAGAAAAAAGCTATGAACGCTATGAGAGATATGATAAAACAGGGGTTGGTTTGGTTAGTTGTAGTCGTGTCGCTGCTGCAGGCGCCCGCCGTAACCGGAGCAGCCCTGGGTTTAAAAAATATAAATAATGCCTCTGCTACGGTTTATGCCGTACCAGGCGCCCGTGATATTATAAAAGAAATTATTGATGTGGTGGGTCTGAAACCCCGCTTTGAAGTACGCGAAGCAGACGTGGATAATGCCGCGGCGGTGATTTACAACGGCCAGCGGTATATATTATACAATCGGCAGTTTGTGGCAGCGGTAAACAACGCTGTTAAAACCGACTGGGCTGCCGTTAGTATTCTGGCCCACGAAATTGGCCATCACCTGAACGGGCATACCTTGTCGCGGAGCGGCAGTAATCCGCAGGATGAACTGGAGGCCGATGAGTTTTCGGGATTTGCGTTACGCAAGATGGGTGCCAGCAAAGCAGATGCCCAGGCGGCTATGCGGTTATTATCCGACGAAGAAGGTTCTTCTACCCACCCGGGCCGCAGTGCCCGTTTGGCCTCAATCAGCAAAGGGTGGCAAACCGCTAACGAGCAGATTGTAGCCAGTGCCCGGACCAATGGTGCCGTTGCCCGGCCGGTGATCCGCCCACAAAAGGAAGATCGGCCGGTTGTCGCTTCTGCCCCTTCCCGTACCCCAATTCGCCAGACCTCAGCGAAACGGGTGGTATTAACCCAGCAGGATCTTCTCCGGAAAGTTACTTTCCGGGCCATACCCGGCGAGCAGTTTTACCTCACCAAAAACCTGGCCCTGATTCACGTAGATGATAATGGCCGGGTAGAAGTTATTGGTAAAATGGCCAATACAAATAGCCGTAATTATCCTTACGTATTAGAAAGCTCTTACTTCGATACCATATTCGTAGGTAATAATGGGGTGCTGGTAACCGAAGACGGGGACCGGATTGGTTATTTATCTTAATTTGGAGAAATAAATCCGCCCGAAAAGGTGTAGTGATATATTAAATAAAAGCCCTGATTTTCAGGGCTTTTTTTGTGCCGGTGCAACCAATCTTAAAAATATATATACTTCTGATAAAGGACCGATACCCACCAAAACACCCGAAACCATGAAAAAAGCAGCTTTCTATTTTTTTCTTTTTACCTTATTTTCTGCCTGTCAGGACGATGAAATTCCGCGGGGATTACCCGCTTGCGTAAAAGAAAAAATAGATGAATTAAAAAATAAACCAACCCAAAACCCACCGGCCAAAGTTTGGCAATACCAGTACATGGGGAAAACGGTTTATTATATTCCGCCTGCCTGTTGCGACCAGGTAAGTAAACTTTACGACGAAAACTGTAATTTCATTTGTGCGCCGGACGGCGGAATTACCGGCCGGGGTGATGGCAAATGCCCGGAGTTTTTTGCTACCCGCCAAAACGGAATATTAGTTTGGGAAGATAAGCGGTAAACAGGACCCTTGAAAAGCAGTATTCTAGTCGGAATTATTAAAAGGAATGCCTTTAAATATGCCGGCAAAATATTAATCTAAATCAGGCGCGCCACCATCATCCCCATTATTATCCTGGTTACGTCGTTCGCGCTGGCGGTTGTTCTGGCCGGGCGTGTTGCCAAACCGGTACGAGAAGCCGCAAAAGGCAATACGAGACTGCCTTTTGCGGTAGCTTTCGGAACTGAAGTTTTCACCGGACTGCGTAATATTAAATTCCTGCGTATTAAAAATGTCGTTCAGCCGGAAGCTAATGGTCCCCTTCTTATCCAACACATCCTTTTTCAGGGCCATCTCGGTAAAAAACATGGCAGACATAGTGCCCTGCGACAGCAAAATAGGTGAGCGGTAATTGGCGGCAACCTGCAGGTCAATGCCTTTCCAGAGGGTAACATTAGAGTTGAGGCGGGCTGTCCAGCTGAAGTTACGGTTATCTATATTGGTGCCGGCATTGGTGCCGGATAAAATATTTCGGAAAGCCGACACGTTGCCATTGAGCTTCCAGGAACGAAACAGTGTTTTGGTCGCGATAAATTCTAAACCATACGCCTGCCGCGAGGCCAGGTTAATATCGGTATTAAAGGTAGTTATGCTGTCGATTATCTGACGGTAGCGCTGAATTACATCGTTGGTACGGCGGTAAAACAGGGTCGTATTCAGGCTGGAACCGTTCTTACCGTAGTGAATCTGGCTCAGTTCAAAGGCATTCGAAAACTCCGGGCGCAAGGCTGGGTTACCGCCTCGTGGGTTCAGGGGATCCGAAACATCGATAAACGGATTTAAATCCCACATGCCAGGTCGGTTAATGCGCCGGCTATAACTGATCTGTACCTGGTTGTCTTTGTTTAGTTCGTGCGTTAAAAAAACACTCGGGAAAAAATTAAGGTAACTGGTGTCAGGAGCGGTAATGCCCAAGGCTTTTTGCACGCCTTTATTAGCGGTATATTCCAGGCGGCTGCCTAACTGGTAACTGGTTTTGCCAAATTTATTACCGTAGGTGGCATACAAAGCGTGTACCTGCTGGTCAAAAATAAAATTATTCGAGATACCCGGATTATTCTGCCAGGTTTGGTTTAAGTTATCCAATTCCTCAAACTGGTAATCGTCGTCGCGGGTGCTGATAATACTTTTGTAACCGGCATCGAAGCGGCCATCTTCCCCCACGGGATCGGTAAAATCGATTTGGGCGGTTAGTTGGGTATTCGATTCGTCGGTATCACTTCTTTCAAAAACTGCTGATTTGTCTTCGCTGGCTACCAGATAGCGCTGGGCAAAGTTCTGGCTCTCGCCGCCGGCGGCGGTGCTGTAAATCAGGTCGGCGGTTAGTTCCCGGCTTTTCTTCGCAAATGTTTTGCGGTAGCCCAGCGTATATTCTGCATTATAGCTGCGGTCTTGCTCAGAATTATCCCGGATGTAATGTTCCTGCAGGTTTTGGTTTCCGCTGAATAAGCGGTTAATAACTTCTTCGTTTTCTTTAGACAGGCGGTTGCGGTATTGCCACGAAGCGCTAATGGTTTGGGTGGGCGTTAACGTAAAATCGGCACCTAATTTAAATACGTTATTCGTAAAGTTCCGGGTTTCGGCTTCATCCTGGTCCAGCAGGGTAGTGCGGCCTTCAAAAGTGGTGTATCGTTCCTGGTTGCCGTAGCCATTGCGGTTATCTTTCCAGAAATCGTAACTACTAAAAAAATTGAACTTGCGATAGCGGTAATTGCCACCTACCGAAGCATTGTACCGGTTATTCGTGCCTACATTTACCGCAGCCAAACCGTTAAAACCCTGGTTTTTTTCTTTCTTCAGAATAATATTTATAATACCACCCTCACCTTCGGCATCGAATTTAGAAGATGGATTGGTTATTATTTCCACGCTTTCGATAGAGCTGGCCGGAATTTGTTCGAGGATTTGCGCCTGGTTGTCGGTAACCATGCCAGTGGGGCGGCCATCTATTAAAATACGCAGGCTGCTGCTGCCCCGCATACTTATGCCGCCATCGGCATCAACGGTTACCGAAGGTACATTTTTCATTACGTCGGTGGCCGAGCCGGCAATACTGGTTAAATCTTTGGCTACGTTTACTACTTTCCGGTCCAAGCCATACGAAACGGTTGGCCGGTCGCCCTGTACCTGTACTTCCTGCAGGCGGGTACTGCTGGCGGCAAACGTAACGATGCCCAGCCGGGCTTCCGGCGCTTCGGCCGACAGCGTTATAAGCGGTAAACGTTTAGATGCGTAGCCTATCAGGGAAACCTTGGCCACAAACCGGCCGAAAGGCAAATTGTCGATTAAGAAATTTCCTTTTTCATCGGTCATGGCCCCACCGGCAATCTGAGAGGTATCGGCCAGCGGCAACAATATAATATTGGCATAACCTACCGGCTGGCGGCTGTTTTGGTCTAACAAGGTGCCTCTTACCTTGCCGCTACCCCCGGCGGTGCTTCCAGTATTAATTTCGTTTAACTGGCCCGATGCTTTGTTTAAAAATAAGCAGTAGTTGATAAACAGAGATAAGTATAATATTTTTTTCATGTTTGCTGCCCATCGCTTAGATATATTAAAACGCTGAAACGAAGGTATTGTTTAAACTTACACGGGATCTGAAGTAACAGATTATCAGCAAGTAATAAAATGCCAGATAAACCACATCTCAGATAAAGGGGCAGTTTAGACTATCGCAATGATTCTGGTTAATGCTGACGTCTTTAATCCAATTGCGTAGAAGTTAATTACGGGCTAGCAGGTAAAGAATAAGACTAACGGGCCAGAATGTTTTGGTTAAAATAAAAGCTTTGTCTCATCCTGAAATGGTTTATTTAGCCTGCTTTATTGGCCAGCCAAAAATATTCACCTAATCCCGTTTATTGTTTTCAAAATCTTTCTGGCTGGTACCCACGCCAAAGTAGCGGATATTGTAGGTAAAGGTTAGCATAAAATATTGCTGCAACACATTGGTTTGGACGTCCTCGACATACGCATCGGATATATTGCGCCAGATGCTGATGTTTTGTTTTAGCAGGTCGTAGGCATTCAGGGTTACTTCACCCCGCTGGTTGCGGAATATTTTTTTACCGATGCTCATGTTCCAAAGCAGGAAATTATTGCTCAGATCCGAAAGGCCGGCGTAGGTCTGGTAGTGCAGATCGGTGCGGTAAACAAAACCTTTCCAAAATATCCAGTTATACCGCAGGCGGGTAGTTTGGCTGAAGTAGTTGTTATTAAGGGCCGGTCGCAGCGTGTTTTTTACAATATTGTAGTTAGATCGGGTAGAAACCGTAAAGTCAATTTTTTCGGAAATATTGCTACTCACCGATACACCTAACCGGAAATTACTCGAATTAGCCACGTTTATCTCGTTGTTGATTAAGCCGGGCCGGCTGGTATGACCCAGGCCGCCGTTCAGGTTTACGTTAGAAGATATAAAACTTACCGGCTGCCCATAGCTAATATAGGAACGTACATCCCAGTAACCATTCAGGTTTATCGGCCTTATAATCTGGGCCCCACGCCCCACAGTTACTTTTTCGTTTAGTACGATGGGATCCTGGGCAATTAGGGTGCTATTGGTAATATAATTTTTAATAGCGGTTCCCCACACCGAAGCATACAACGTGCGGTTGGTACCCGGGTTGTGAGAGCGGTATTGTAACCGGCTCCAGTTCTGGTAAGATTGATTAAGATTGGGATTTCCCATTCTTACCTGAAGCGGGTTTGAATAGTCGATTACATCCTGTAACTGCCCCACCGCCGGCGCACTGGTAGAAGCGCGGTAGTTAAATTCCAGGTTGCTGGACGGCGAAAACTTATATTCGAGGCGGGCCGAAGGCAGGATGCTGTGAAAACTACGGTTTAAATCAGCTGCTATTGGAAACTCCTGCTCATTTTTGAGCGTGGCCTGCTGATAAGAGGCATCTAACTGCAGCTTTAATTTTTCGGTGTTGTAGCGGTAACCTGCTTCAGCTTCCTGGGTAATGTAGTTGTTCGAAAATGTGTTGCTCAACGGAATATTCAGGTCCCGGTAATCATCGTCTTCTTTGGTGTAATCGTAAGTGCGTTTATCTGAATCGTTTACCCGGTTGCCAATTTCGTATTCGAGCTCTAACTGGCTGTTTTTACCCAGCGGCTCGGTATATGAAACTTCGCCTTCCCAGTCAAATCCTTTCCGGTTCAGGTTGGTATACTGGTTCAGGTATTGGGTGCTGTCGGCATTGCGGCTGTAAAATATATTTTCGGCTAACCGGTAATTGTCGCCATTATCCAGGTGGTAGCCCGAACGCAGGTTAAATGTAATGCTCCGGCCTGGTTTGAGGAAACGATGGCTGTATAATAAATTGTTGCTATAGTCGGAGCCCAGGTTGTCGCCGGTCGCATTGTTCGTGGATTGATTTAGCGGATTAAAGTCGTTTACAGTACGGCCCAGGAAGTAAGAGTTGGCGTTATAGTTCTGAACCGAAATGCTGGGCCGAAAGCGAATCCGGTTCCGGTCGTTTATATTATAATCAATGCGCATCCGGAAATTATGGTTTGCATCGGTGTTCGTAGACCGGTTTTCTTCGGTGTATACCTGGCCGGAATCGGTGGGTAGTACAAAGTCCCGGAACTTAAGCTGGGTGGTATTATTCCGGCGGTTGTTATAAAAATAGCTGCCCGAAACTTCTAATTTCTTACCCCAGTTTTCGCTATAATTCAAACCAAAGGCATTGCTGGTTATCAGGCCATTCTGGGGCTGTTGGTCGCCCCCGTTATTCGGATCGGCCGAGAAACTTAAGGTATTAATATTATTGCTGAGACCAGTTACCGTAATGCGGCGTTCGTCGCTGAAAAAATTTACACTGGCACCCAACTGGTAACGGTTGTCGGTTCCGTAGCCCACCGAAGTCCGGCCAAAACGGCCTACTTTCCGGTTTGGTTTCGTAACAATATTTATGGTTTTTATTCTTTCACCATCATCAAAACCACTTAATTCGGCCTTATCGCTTTTTTTATCAAATACCTGAATATTGGCAATTACACTGGCTGGCAAATTCTGCAAAGCCGCGTTCACATCCGTCCCAAAAAACGGTTTTCCATCGATCAGAATTTGCTGCACGTTTTCACCCTGGGCCTGGATAGTGCCGTCCTGCATGGTAATGCCGGGCATTTTCTGCACCAAATCCTGGGCGCTGGCATCCGGAGCGGTTTTAAAAGCTTCGGCATTAAACTGAGTGGTATCGCCTTTTAGTTCGCCGGGGGGTATTTTGCCAATAATCTGTACTTCGCCCAGCGCTGTGGACTCTTCGATTAAAGCCAGAACACCTACATTTACCGCCGCGCTTTCCACTTCAATAGGTTTCCGAAACGTACTGAAACCCAAATATTGCACTTTGAGAGTATACTTGCCGGGGGCCACTTTCTCAATTCTGAATTTACCTTCTACATCGGTGGTGCTGCCGGTAATGGTAATATCATCGATCCGGTTAGTTAATACTACAGTAGCGCCAATCAGGGGATTTTTATCACCAGCTCCTTGTACCGAGCCGTATACATCAAAGCCTTGCGCATAAGCTCCCCCAATCTGCAGGGTAAAGAAAAGAAATAGTATAAGGTTTTTCATTAGGATGGCTTTCGAATATTAATCAATATCAAAACTACGGCTTCTGAGACACCATAGTTTAAATCAAAACAGCCGAAATATACTGCTCAAATCTGTTTTGAATCTGAAGTGTCAGAAGGTTAGCTGGAAAAAGTGGCGGTCGTTTTGGTAGTGGTGGGTTATTTCAAGGCCGTTTATGTCGCAGATTTTTTTTACAATAGCCAACCCCAAACCCAGGGAATTAGGCTTGTCGGCGTTTTTGCGAAAACGATCAAAGATTTGGTGCGAATCGAAAGTAAGAGGTGAGCCGGTGTTGGCAATGGTTAACTGGTGCGGCAATACTTGTATACTGATTTCCCCGCTTTTATAGTTGTGCGTTAAAGCGTTTTTAAACAGGTTGCTGAGCAATACATCGAGTAAATAACCATCAATAAAAAGAGTGGCTTCTTTGTCTAAATCCGTAATAATTTTTACATTTTTCAGTTCGGCCAGTTCTTTAAAATTAAATAAAATATTCTCTACAAAAGCCTTCAGCTGAATATGCTCTTTGTTTTTAAACTCCTGGTTGTTGATGCGGCTCATGAGGGCCAGCGTTTTGCTCAGTTTGGAGAGGCGCGTGGTGGATTGGTAAATGGCGTTCAGGGCCTGGTATTCCTGCTCCGGAATATTGCCCGATTTGAGCAGCATTTCGAGTTTGGCCCGCATTACCGCCAGTGGGGTTTGCACCTCGTGCGAAATATTATCGGTAAACTCTTTAATGTTGCGGTAATCGTACTCGATGCGGGTTACCATTTGGTCGATTAGGCCGTTTAGCTCTTCGAACTCCTGGGTACTGGTGGGCTGTAAGGCAATGGGCTGATTTTTATTTACCGAGTAGTGCCGGATTTGCTCGAGCGTGTGCCGGAACGGAAGCCACAAAAAGTGCGAAGACAAATAATTTAACAGCAGCAAGACCACCAGCAAAGCCAGAAACAGGTAAACCGCCGCCTGAATAATAAATTTTTGCAGCAGCACGTAATCCTGCATGGCAATAAATATCGAAATGCGGTATACTTTGCCCCGGATGGCCCGGTCGAAGGTGCGCACCCGGTAAAGCTCGGTTTGACCCGACATGTCATTAAACAGGTATACCTCCCGGTCGAAGCCGGCAATAACGGGGGCTTTAACCTTGGGCAGGCGCTCTATTTTGAGTGAATTGTAGGAATTTATAAGTGCCAGATCCGGAACCGGCTCCGACAGCAGGGTTAATACGCGGTGCTCGCGGTATCGGAAATTCTGCCGGATTTGCTCCTGCATAAAATTACTGGCGGTAGCATACAGCATATAACCGGTACCCGAAATAACCAAAGCAATAATAAGCAGGTAAAGCAGGGTCGTTTTGGTTATCAGCTTCATTTAGGCCGAAATAAATTTGTAGCCCATGCCGTAAACCGATTTAATATTATTGCGGCTGCCTTTGGTTAATACTTTTTTGCGGAGGTTTTTAATGTGGGTATAAATAAAATCGAAAGAATCGGCCATGTCAATATTATCGCCCCAGAGGTGTTCGGCAATAGATTCTTTGTTCAGGATGCGGTTGCGGTTGCTGATAAAATAAAGCAGCAGTTCGTATTCTTTGCGGGTTAAAGTGGCTTCTTCGTCGTTTACAAAAACCTGGTTGGTGGTGGTATTTACCCGGATGTCGTCGAGGATAATTTCGTTGCTGCCGTTAAAGCGTTTGCGCCGCATCAGCGATTGCACACGGGCATTTAGTTCGGCCAAATGAAACGGTTTGGTCAGGTAATCGTCGGCGCCCAGGTGCAGACCTTCGAGTTTATCGTCGAGGGCATTTTTAGCCGAAACAATGAGTACGCCGGCGGCAGAATAATTTTGTTTTAACCGTTTGAGTAAATCCAGGCCGCTGCCATCGGGCAGGGTAATGTCCAGCACAATAATATCGTACTCGTAAATGGCTATTTTTTCGTCGGCTGTTCTATAATCGGGCGCTGCCTCGCAAATGTAACCTTCCTGCCGCAGGTATTTTACCACGGTTTCCGACAGGTCAGCATTATCCTCCACCAATAATATTTTCATGCTTTTAAAGTAAAGTCCAAATATACGCCCGGAATCTGAAGTAATACTGAAGTGCAAATATTGGGGAGTAGGGGCAACTGGCAGTAAACCATTCCCAGACCCCAATGCAGTCAAGTTAAGGTTTTTGCAGCTTCTTTATGATTTATAGATGCTGTTTATCATCCCCTTACCCCCCTTCGAAAAGGGGGACTTTTCCTGAATATTTTCTTAAGTTGATGGCTTTGCCCCTAACCCCTCCCGGCAAGACTAGCTTTGAAAAAAGGAGGGAGCTGCGCCATAGCTATTTCGGCAGTTTCTCCAGAAAATTAAGTTGCTGTTTATTGCTTTTGAGCCGCACCAGAATGAAAGGTTGGATCTGGTTTTAGATTTTCCGTAGCGTGTTAACCGAAGGTTTACTATAAATCGAACAACAAAAAACGATTAACGAACAACGAATCACCCCTGTACGTAATCCTGCAGGATGAGCATGGCTTCGGCATCGGAGGTGGCTTCCACCACTTCGTCCATTACAAATTGTATTTCGGCTTCCGACCAGTTTTCTTTTTCGGCCGCTTTTACAAACGCACCCAGGGCCACATAGCGGGTGGCCTCTACGGGCAAAATCATTTTAATTTTTTTCCGGATTCTCATGGCAAGGCTTACGAAGGGGCCAGGAATTTAGAGCATCTTTAAAATTTTAGGTGCCTGGGGTTCCTGGGCGGTCTTCTGGTTTATTTCGGCAGTTACTTTCCGGTGCAAATAAGTAATATTCGCGCAGACTTCATACTCTTCTAAAGTAGAGAATATTAATTCGTAGAAGCGCAGGTTTACCGATAATATTTCCAGATCCGGTAACAGGGCAAAATGCAGCAGACGGGCAATGGCCTCGCGGGCAGGGGCTTCAGAAGCCGGGTAAGCCGAACGCGAAAATAGGCCGGAGCAGGCGCTGTCGAGGAAAGAGCAGAGGGTTTCCAGGTACTGAATATTATATTGCTGTTCGATGCCATTTTCGAAAAACAGATGCAACAGCTTCATTTTGGCAAAGCTTAATTTATCTTCTTCCTGTTGGTAAAGGGGAATAATACTCTGGGTCAGATATTCCTGATCTTCGAGGAGTTTTCTGTAATCCTGGATAGTCATAAAATAAAAGTAAACAGTAAAAAATATTACAGTAATTTAATAAAAATTCGGCTATACAACGGTGCCGGTATACTAAATATTCTAATAATTTTCTCTGTTTTTTAAATAAATGGTATTTAACAGAGATAATATTTAAAATTATTATAATGTAAACATCTGTTTGGTTTTGCTAGTATATTAACATCTGTTTTTAACGCCACGCCTGGCCCGGCCGGCTTCGGCCAAATAATGTTTTGGCTGTGCTGCCGTTAGCTATGGATTAAACCTGTTGAAAAATAACCCTGCTGCATGTCTGTTTCTGAACATCCTATATCTGCTAAACTCGAAGCTGCCCGCCGCGAGCTCCTGGACCTGAGTTTGCGTAATCCGTTGCTTAACTACCGGCCCCTGAAGGCGCGGGGCGTAGAAGTGGTAAATGAAATTCCCGCTACTGTTTTCAGAATATTGGTGAAGGAAGGCAAAGCCATGTCTTTTCTGCCAATCAATGCCAAAACAGCCGTAACGCTGGGCGCGCCGGCCCTGGAGATCGAGCCGGAAGAAGAAGCTCCTACCCCGGAGCAAAGCGATAATAAACTTCAAACCAAAGAAACCCCGGCCAGGCTGGATGCCCGCCTGCTTGATACTTACCACTCGGCCCGCATGTTTGTAGAGGAGCAGGGCGTAAGCATTCTGTACCTGGCGTTGGGCACTTTAACGTGGTACGAAACCGAAACCAGCACCGACGGCCGGCCCGCCCCCCTGATCCTGGTACCCGTAGAACTGGAGCGCACTACGGCCCGGGAGCGGTTTCAGGTGCGTTATTCGGGTGGCGAAATTGGTTCTAACCTCTCGCTGATTGCCCGCATGAAAGCAGATTTCGATATTATATTACCGGAGCTGCCCGAAACCGAGGAAATAAACGTGGGGCAATATTTTGATGAAGTCTGGCGACGGGTAGTAGGCCGTAAAGGTTGGGTAATTAACTCAAAGGCTATTTCGCTGGGCTTTTTCTCGTTCGGTAAGTTTATGATGTACAACGACCTGGACGAAGCCAACTGGCCCGATACGGTTAAACCGCACCAGCACCGCATCCTCAAGGCCTTGCTCCTGGACCAGGGTTTTACCGAGCCGGCTTCGCATATTCCGGATGATGCCCACCTGGATGAATATTTAGCCCCGACTACCAACCGGCAGGTAGTAGATGCCGATAGTTCCCAAACGCTGGCTATTCTGGATGTAAACCAAGGTCGAAACCTGGTTATACAGGGTCCGCCGGGCACCGGTAAATCCCAGACCATTACTAATTTAATTTCCGAGGCCCTGGGCCAGGGCAAAACTGTGTTGTTTGTCGCCGAAAAAATGGCTGCCCTGGAGGTGGTAAAACGCCGGTTGGATAAAGTAGGCCTGGGCGTAGCCTGCCTGGAACTGCACAGCCATAAAACAAATAAAAAAGATTTACTGCAGGAGCTAAGCCGCACGCTGGAACTGGGTAAACCCAAAACCCAAACCCTGGAAAGTGACTTGAAACTGCTGGAGCAGGTGCGGAGCCGTTTAAATGACTACGCCGATGCCGTTAATACGCCGGTAGGAGTAAGTGAGTTAACCGTATATACCATTTTCGGACGGCTGATGCAGCTCCGGAAAAAATATACCGGGGTGGTGTTGCCCCGGCTGGTGCTGCCGGCTTTTTTAAACTGGACCTTCGATGAATTTAAAAGCCGCGAAGTACTGGTAGAAGAAACCCAGGCCCGCTTGCAGCAGATTGGGCAGCCTACTAACCTGTTGTTCTGGGGCAGCGGCAGAAGAACTTTAATGCCTTCGGAACAGAACCGGCTGGAACCGGCCCTGGAAGCTGCCCTTAGCGCTACCCAGGCCTTACGCGAAGCTGCCGGGCAGTTGGCGCAGGCCATTACGCTGCCCGCCCCCGAAACCATTCTGGAGGCCGAAACCCTGAGTAAAATTGCTTACCGCCTGCAGCAGAGGCCCCCGTACCAGGGCATTCATTTGCTTTCGGAGGTTTGGTTGCAGCAGTCCGGCGATTTGCATAAACTAATAGCCGCGGGCAAACAGCTAACGGCCACCCGGCAAAGACACGAAGGCGTGTTGCTACCAGAAGCCTGGGAGGCCGCCGATATATTGCCCATCCGCCAGGATTTATTAGCTTACGGTACCAAATGGTGGCGCTTCTTTTCGGGCGCTTACCGCCAGAGTAAAAAGAAATTAACCGGTTACACCCAGTCGGGCTTGCCCACCGATAATGCCGCCCAGCTAGACCTGGTAAATGCCGTGCTGGAAGCCCAGCGTCAGCAGAAAATAATAACCCAATACGCCGATTTAGGCAAAACTGCTTTTGGTACCCAATGGCAGGCCGAAGACTCTAGCTGGGACCGCCTGGACGAGGTGAGCCGCTGGGCCACCGCTTTGCACCAGGCCGTAGAAAAAGCAGAATTGCCCGCAGCCGTTATTTCTTACCTGGTGCAGGAACCAAGCCTGGGCACTCTTAAACCGCTGCAGCAGTCCCTGGAAAATGCCTTACGGGAACAATCGGCGCGGCGGCTCGAAATAACCCAATTGCTGCAACTAAACGACAGGCAGCGCTTTGGCGAGAACAACGATTTGCGTAACCCTACTTTCCGGGAGCAGGAAGCATTATTTCTTACCTGGCGCCGGCACCTCGATGAGCTGCACCAGGCCGTAGCCTGGAATAATTTAACCGATAGGTTGCAGGAGGCGGGACTGCAGGAAATAATTAACTTGGTCAATGCCTGGCCCGAGGCCGGGCAATATTTAACCGTAACTTTTGCCCAAACCTGGCTCGAAGCCCTGCTGGAAAAAGCTTACGAAGAACGGCCGGCGCTGCTGCACTTTGAGCGGGCAAGCCACGAAGAAGTGGTAGAGAAATTCAAGAACCTCGATAATTTAATGCTGGCTTATAACCAAACTCGCTTGGCTGCTTTACATTACTACCAGTTGCCCCTGCACGAAGCCGGCGGCCAGTTGGGTATTCTTCGGCGCGAATTTGAGAAAAAAGCCCGCCATTTGCCCATCCGGCAGCTCATGGCCAAAGCGGGTAAAGCCATCCAGACCATTAAGCCGGTTTTTATGATGGGACCGCTTTCTATTGCTAATTTCCTGCCCCCCGAAAGCCTTCATTTTGATTTGGTAATATTTGATGAGGCCAGTCAGGTTAAACCCGTAGATGCTCTGGGCGCTATTTTACGGGCCGGCCAGGTAGTGGTGGTGGGCGACAGCCGGCAAATGCCACCTACCAGTTTTTTCGATGCGCTGGTAAAAGAAGAGGAAGTAGAAGAAGAAAATATTACGGCCGATGTTGAAAGCATACTGGGTTTATTTTCGGCCCAGGGAGCACCCCAGCGTATGTTGCGCTGGCATTACCGCAGTCGCCACGAGTCGCTGATTGCCGTTTCGAACCAGGAATTTTACGAGAACCGCCTGGTAATATTTCCCAGCCCGGATGCCGGTCGCACCAAAGCCGGCCTGGTGTACCACCATCTGGCTGATACTTTTTACGACCGCGGTAAAACCCGCACCAATCCGAAAGAGGCGGAACGGGTAGCCGCTGCCGTAATGGAACACGCCCGCACTTCGCCGGGGCTTAGCCTGGGGGTCGCAGCTTTCAGTATGGCCCAGATGCAGGCCATTATTAACCACCTGGAAATAGTGCGGCGCGAGGAACCTGCTCTGGAAGCTTTCTTTATGGGCCACCCGAACGAACCCTTCTTTATTAAAAACCTTGAAAATGTACAGGGCGATGAGCGCGATGTAATATTTATCAGTATTGGTTACGGGCGCACCGAAGACGGGCAATTAGCCATGAGCTTCGGACCACTAAATGGGGTGGGCGGGGAGCGCCGCCTGAACGTGCTGATAACCCGGGCGCGTTTGCGCTGCGAGGTGTTTACGAACCTGAGTGCCGATGATATTGATCTGACACGCACGCAGGCCCGCGGTGTACAGGCTTTTAAAACTTTCCTGAGCTACGCCCAGAATGGACAGTTGCCCTTAATGGCAGGCAGCGGCGAGGAACTGGCTTCGCCGTTTGAAGTACTGGTTTACGAGACGCTGACGCAGGCCGGTTACGAGGTGGTAGCCCAGGTGGGTTCCGTTGGTTTTTATATTGATCTGGCCGTGGTGCACCCGCAGCAGCCGGGCCGCTATTTATTGGGTATTGTGTGCGACGGTAACAGCTACAACCGGGCCCGCACGGCCCGCGACCGCGACCGGCTGCGGCAATTGGTGCTCGAAGGTTTGGGCTGGCAAATATACCGTGTCTGGAGCACCGATTGGTTCCGTAACCCCGAAGCCGAACAAAAGCGGTTACTGCGGGCGGTACAAAAAGCGCTGCAGGAAAATACCGAAGCCCGGCCCGCTATTGCTGATAAAGTGCCTGAAATAATACCCGCCATCCAACGCGAAGAAGTTAAAGCCCCGGCACCGGATAATTCTCTGCCACTTTACCAAACTGCTTCCCTGAAAATAAATACCGGCAACCGCGAATTACACGAAGTGCCCGCCCCGGAATTAGCTAACTGGGTGCAGGAGGTAGTACAGGTAGAAAGCCCGGTACACCAGCAGGAAGTACTGGAACGCCTGGTGGCGGCGGCGGGCATTAACCGGCTGGGCCTGCGGCTGCGGCTGGCTGTAGATACAGCAGTAGCCTTGGCGGTGCAGGCTGGTAAAATAAAACAGTTTGGCGAATTTTTGTGGTTGCCTGATATGCAAACGCCGCCCTTGCGGGACCGGAGTACTTTGCCCAGCGAATCCCGGGATATTAATTTGATTTCGCCGGTTGAATTAAGTGGTGTGATTCGGAAAGCGGTGGGCGATGCTTTTGCGCTGGCAGCACCCGAAATAGCGCCGGTAGTAGCCCGGCTATTAGGCTTTTCCCGGTGCACAGATAATATTCGGGAACGGGTTGACCAGGTGGTGGAAGAGATGCTACAAGGCGGTAAGTTGGTAAAACAAGGCGAACACCTGCTCTTGCCCCGGGCAACCTGAACCGGCCGCTTCGCTACTTCAAATATGAACCGAACTACCCTCTAAATCCAACGTATGTGCTTTAGGCATCGGGAATCGACTTAAGCGATATTTACCTGAACCAGACCCATCACTTAAAGAATAATGGATAAAGACCTGACCAATGTCGTTTCTCCTTCGCACGCGCCCAAGCTGAAAGAGTTGCCGGCAACTGCCATTTGCGGAAACGATATTACTTCCTCCTGTTTGTACGTTTCGGCGCTGGCTATTATGTATGCCGGCCAACTGGCCTGGGTAGCTTTGCTGATGGTGGGCATGGTGTTGTTTTTATTTCGGAAAATTTACGGCGAGGTAGTAGGAGCGCTACCCTTAAACGGCGGGGCCTACAATGCGCTTTTAAATACCACCAGCAAACGAACGGCTTCGCTGGCGGCCTGCCTTACTTTATTATCCTATATGGCTACGGCGGTAATTTCGGCCAGCGAAGCCATGCACTATGTACACCACCTCTGGGAGAACCTACCCGTTATACCGGCCACTATGGCTTTACTGGCGTTGTTCATGGGCCTCTCTATTCTGGGTATCGGCGAATCGTCTATTGTGGCCATCGTTATTTTTATAACCCACTTGTTAACCCTCACCTTGCTGATTATAGTTGGGTTTTTATTTTTATTTAATAATGGCTTTGATACCCTGACTCTAAACTACAGCCAGCCATTGGAGGGCGGCGTTACCCGGGCTTTATTTTTTGGTTTTGCCGCCGCCATGCTGGGGATTTCGGGTTTTGAGAGCTCGGCTAACTTTGTAGAAGAACAGGCCCCGGGGGTATTTATCAAAACCCTGCGCAACATGTGGATGGTGGTCACAATTTTTAATCCTTTAACTGCTTTTTTAGCCCTGGCCCTGATTCCGATGGCTGCTGTTGCTGCTCACCAGGAAGCTTTACTGGCGTATCTGGGCGAAATTGCGGGTGGTAGCTGGCTGGCCTGGGTTATTTCTATTGATGCGGCTTTGGTATTAAGTGGTGCCGTTTTAACTTCTTACGTGGGCGTAACCGGGTTGGTACACCGCATGACCCTCGACCGTTGCCTGCCCCAATTTTTACTCAAAACAAATAAAAGAGGTACGGTTTACCTGATAATTATCTCGTTCTTTATTTTGTGTGTATCTATTTTGCTTATTACCCAGGGCGATTTAGGCGCTTTGGCGGGCGTATACACCATCTCTTTTCTGTCGGTGATGGCCTTGTTTGGCATCGGAAATTTATTGCTCAAATTCCGGCGTAACCGTTTGCCCCGCCCGGTGCGGGCCTCGATCCTAAATATACTTCTAGCAGTTTCAGCCGTAATAGCCGCTTTAGTCGGCAATGCCATCCTGAACCCAGCTTACTTATGGGTGTTTCTTAAATATTTTATTCCTACTATTTCGCTGGTGTTTATTATGTTGTACCGCATAAGTCTGCTGCGGTTTTTAACTTATTTGCTGCAACGAATCGAAAAGTCTCTGGGCTGGATTTTTCCTATTACTTCTTATCACCTAAAAAGAATTATCACCCAAATTAACTCGCAGGAATTTGTGTTTTTTACCAAAGGCGATAATATTGCCAATATAAATAAGGTGATGCGCTACATCGAAGACAATGAGAACACCCGGCGTATTAAGATTGTGAATATTTTAAGCGAAAATGAATCGCCGCCTAAAAAGCTGATGCACGAAGTAGATGTGCTGGACCGCGCCTATCCCGATTTGGATGTTGAGTTTATTATCATGAAAGGACATTTTGGGCCAGGGCTTATTCAGGAGTTATCCCGGAAATGGAATGTGCCAAAAAATTTCATGTTCATTGGCTCGCCCGGCGATCGGTTTGTCTATGCTATCCAGGATTTAGGTGGGGTACGCCTGGTTATTTAGCCGATCTATTTAGTGAACTATTCAGGCAAGTCAATTTATTGTAAACCAATGTTTTACTGCCTGAAAAATCAAATTAGAAGTAATAAATCAGGATACTTTGCGGGGCAGGCAGCTGTTTTTCGGGCCTTGCCAAACAGCGCCTCAAAATATGC
>JAQBNV010000545.1 GCA_028288395.1 Adhaeribacter sp.
GCCGATAAAATGGCGCTGGGTAACCGAGCGGGCTTTTGGTTTATTCAACTTCTTCAGAAGGCTTGATAAAGACGATGAAAAAACAACAGAAAGTGCCGAAAGCTGGGTCTTATGGCACAACTGCCAGATCATCCTTAACTGTTTAGCATGATTATCAATTACTTAAAATTTAAACATGCTCTAAATAATCATCTCAGCGGGTTTGCAATATCATTCAAGTTTGATTATTTCTGTAATGCCTGCTGACGCGTGCTGATTCGGATTTGTAATCCGAATCGACTGAGCACCGGATTTGCAATCCAGTTAAATTTTATATTAATATATTTTCGGCTATAATAAACTTACATTAAATGCATGGGTCTTAAAAATCGCATTTCACCTGGTAATTTATACTACCTCACCTTAACCGTGGTAGATTGGGTGGATGTATTTACCCGGCCAGCTTACAAGCATATCCTGCTGGATGCCCTCCGCTATTGCCAGCAGGCCAAAGGCCTGGAACTTTATGCCTGGTGCCTCAAGTCGAATCACCTTCATTTGATTGCTTCGGCCAAAGAAGGACAAAATTTATCCAATATTTTGCGCGACTTTAAAAAATTTACCAGCAAAGCAATTTTGAAGGCCATAGGGGAAGAACCGGAAAGCCGCCGCAATTGGCTGGTTGACCGCTTTGCTTTTGCTGCCCGCCAGGATGTTAAAGTGAAAGATTATAAATTTTGGCAGGAGGGCAACGAAGCCAAAGAAGTCAATTCGAATGCGTTTCTGGAGCAGAAGTCAAATTATATCCATCAGAACCCGGTACGGGCCGAAATAGTTAGCGAACCAGAGCATTATTTATACAGTTCGGCGGGGAATTATGCCGGGGAAAAAGGTTTGTTAGATATTATACTGGTTGAGTAGGGCGGAACTGGCTGGTGTCAAGCGGATTAAAAATCCGCAGCTCCATTGTTTCGGATTGCAAATCCGAAACAGCTAGCTAGCCAGCATTAATCTCTATTATCCGGCAGACTGCAATGGGTTAAGGTTTTAGAGGTCCATCGAAATTGCAGCTTCAGAAAGTAGATTTGAAAACAAACAGCCCGAGGAGTTTTGCGTTAGCCGGGAAATACAGCAGCAGAGAAGGCGAGAAAAAAATTATGTTACGCAATATTCACCTGACGAAAGCTTTGGTATTAGTAAGTATACTGGTGTTGATCGGTATTATTGGGTTTAACAAAATAATTGAGCAGAACCGGATTGACCTCTTTCAGAAATACAGCACCCTGGTCTTGCCACCTGATTATGACATAAAGCAAAACCGGGCTGGTACCGGCGACTACCGCACCAATGTCGTGCTGGTTTTTCAGTTCGACGATAATAATTTTGAAAACTTGTTGCGGCAGAATAATATTAACGATAGGGTCGTTAACAGCAACCAGTCCAACGTTTGGAAAAAGGACGGAAAGATTTTAGTGCGACAACGAAAAATTGATTCCCGAACCACCCTATCAGAAAAATAAATCCTGCGCAAAAGATGCTTGAATTTCAGTTTAAACAAAAGTGATATTTCCCTGCAAATCCTGTTAGCCGCATAATATTACTCTGTCCGTCTACAAAATATACAGCTAAAAAATAACTATTCTAGCCCAATCTGTTGGGCATATTGGTAAATCCGAAGCAATTAGCTTTTCCGGGGAAGGGATTAAATCCGTCGGGGGCGCAAGGCAAAATGTTCATTTATTCGGTCCAGTAATCCACCACCATAACTTCGGCCAAAAGTGGGTCTACAGAATTGCTGAAGGCTTTATGGATCGGATGCGCGCCGTAAATAGCTAAATCTTCCGGGCTATTTACCGTAACTACAAAACAATGCGTGAACTTCCCGTTCTTTTTCTGGTAAGCTAAATCCGGACCACCTTCCAAAGCTATTATCTGGGGGATCCGGGCTTTCAGCGCCAGAAAATCTTTGGTAGCTTTTTGCATCTGTTCGGTTGTGATTTCGGGTTTAAATTTAAAAGCCACCACGTGCCGAAGTTTCTTTTTTTCCGGAGCATTGGCCATCAAAAATAAACCAGTACTGAAGCTTAATAATATTACGAATAAAAGGGCGCGTTTCAGATTTTTCATGCTGTAATATATAAAAGAATATTTTTTGAACAATAAGTTTGGTTTAGCTTTTAGCCTGTTGGTTGGTTTATTTCAATTTAATAAATCCATTATAAAGCATTGTTTGCAGTTATTTTGTATAGCAGCGAACGAGCAGGTCCCGGTCCCGGTCAACTCCGTCGCAGTTTAAAAATATGTAACCAATACGACTGCTTAAGGGTACGAAAAGAGAGATTGGAATTTTATGGATAGTACAACCTAAACAGCAGCAACATGATGGAGGAGGTAATAAAAGAGAAAACCAGTGTTTCGTACGAGGTAGCTCATATTATGGGCGGCCTTTACGGCGATGGCATTATTGCCCTGAAAGGCGGATTTAGTCGGGAATGGGTACAACAGCTCCACGAAGACGTTATGAAATTATACGAAGATGCGTTACAACGGCCCGGCGGGGCAGTCGGGCGCGGACCCAAAAGACATTATGTCGAAATTCATCCCGAAGACATTCGTGGTTTTGTAGATTTGGCTACCCATCCCTGGGTAACAGCCGTTTGCAAGGCGGTGCTGGGGCCGGAATATAAAATTGTAGAAATAGGTTTTGATGTGCCTATGCCGGGAGCCGTCGACCAGCCCTGGCACCGCGATTTCCCCGCTCCCGAAGATACCATTATCGGGCGTCGGTTAAATTCGCTGGCCTTTAACCTCACCACCATTGATGTTTACGAGGACATGGGACCCTTCGAAATTGCTCCCGGTACCCAATGGGATCTGCCGATTGGCTTTGACCACGGCATGTTTCCGCCCAAAGAAAGTTATGGCCGTTACCAGGCGCTGGCCCAGCGCAAAATGCCCCAGATGGGAGATATTTCCGCCCGGTCGGCACTCACCATCCACCGCGGAACAGCTAACCATTCGGTCAAGCCGCGGCCGGCGCTGGTTTTAGGCGTGGATGCCCCCGGCGCCAACAACGCCGAGCGCCACGACCTGCAGCTAACCCGGACTTATTTCGAAACCCTGCCGGAAAATTTGCGCCAACACCTGACCTACCGGCTGGTAGATAAACTAGAACCCATTTATCAGGCGCACACCATCGAAGGATTAATGATGGGCGAGGCTTGATATTCATAAAAGCCGGCTTTGATTTTGCAATTTGGCTGTTTTGGACTTTGGCTTAATCTTATGCTACTTGTGCTACGTGCGGATTACAAATCCGCTTCTCATTCGTTTCGGATTGCAAATCCGAAACAGCACGAAAAACAGCCCGCAAATTCGGAACAGCATGGTGTCAAAGCCGAAAATACTGGCACTGACTGTTGTGATAGATTAATTAATAAAATATTCAACTGGTCGATTTAATAAGGTTCCTGATTCGGATTTGTATTTTTTTGGATGTTGGTGGATGCTGATTCGGATTTGTAATCCGAATCTACCGAGCACCGGATTTGCAATCCGGCTACAATAAGTTATTTCCTTTATAGTGGGTTAAAATTATATTTTACTTCTTATTCACTCCGAAAGTAACCTATCCAAAACAAATAAATATCTAACTAAACTCAAATAATATTATTTAATGAGGCTGGGCGGTTTGGTAAATTATTGTCAGACCGCCCTGCCTGCTTACCAATATTTCATTCCAGATGAGCCATTTTTCTATTTCACTAGGAAAGTAGCGGTTAAGCTAGCTGACTGAACGGGTTATGGAATCGGGTAACCCTCACTCGGGAGTCGTACGTAAACGCCATGCCGGAGGCAGGACTTATCCAAATAAATACAGATGCAAAGCCAAACCAATATTTCCAGCGAAAACAAAATAATATTAACGTCTCCCGAAGGGGTTCCAGCTGGTTTTACCGTAAGTATAAGCAATGCAGATGCGTTGAATAATGCACCGTGTGAAATAGAAGTAACCGGGCCGAAGCCCCAAACCCGGACCCCGAAAACGCAGCGGTACCACTTGCCCGATCGGGAGCACCATTCGTATTTGAACCTTTTTCAGCACCTGGCCGCCGATTTTGGATTACGGCTACCTCAGAACCGGCGCCAGGCCGCAACTAAACCCGCATTTGAAGCGGCCTATCGCCCTGTACTCTCCCAAAACCTGGCCCCAGGGATGCGCTATGGTTACGGCGATCCGGCGGTGATCCGGGTAAACCCCAACGGTACGGGCCAGGAGGTTATTTATTATTTGCTGGTTACGTCTAACGATGCGCCCGATTCTTTTCCGATTCTCCGGTCCCGCAATTTATTCGATTGGGAATTTGTAGATTATGTTTTTCCGGAGGGCAACAAGCCGGTTTGGGCAGCAGATGGCGAATTTATCAGCGATTATTGGGCGCCCGAGATGCACCAGGTAGGAGACGAATTCCGGGTTTATTTTGTAGCCCGCGACAAACACAGCCGGGAGCTCTGCATTGGCCTCGCCCGTTCGGCCCACCCCGAAGGTCCTTTTATTCCGGAAGAAAAACCGGTGCTGGCGGGTAATGTGATTGATCCGCACTTGTTTGTGCAGGAAGACGGAACGGCCTTTTTGTACTGGAAAGAAGATAATAACGATGTTTGGCCCGGTCAGTTAGTGCAGTTGCTTTACGAAAATCCTGCTTTAATTGCGGGGGTGTTTGCCCGGTCCGATGACCAGGTTACCGCCTGTTTGGTGGTGACGCTTTGGCCCTGGGTGCGCACTCTGGAGCCCATGGAACGCTTTTTAGCCAATCAGGTACTCATTGAAGCCATCATCGAAAGGTTTCTGGAATTTTATCACCACCTGGAAGCTCTGGTGGCCCAACAGCCATTACCGGTTCAGCAACAGATGCGATCGGTTCTGAAATACATGAAAACGCCCATGTACGCGCAGCAGTTATCGCCTGACGGAGCCACGGTGGTGGGTAACCGCACCAAAGTTATCGAGAATGACCTGGCCTGGGAGGCGCACCTGGTAGAGGGCATGTGGGTAACCGAACAGGCAGCTAAATATTACCTGTTTTATGCCGGCAACGATTTTTCGACGGACCAATATGGCATAGGGGTGGCCGTGGCCGATACACCGCTTGGGCCTTATCGCAAAATGCAAACCTCATTCCTGCGTTCTACCGCCGATTGGTGGGCACCGGGGCATCCTTCGGTGGTAACCGCTCTAGACGGGAAACCAACCATGTTCCTGCACGCTTATTTCCCGAAGCAAGCCGGTTATAAACAATTCCGCGCGCTGCTCGCCGTCCCATTATCTTTTCGGCCCGATGG
>JAQBNV010000546.1 GCA_028288395.1 Adhaeribacter sp.
ACCGAGGGTTTCCCGTTGGCCGCTGACGTATCGGTTGCGACCCGGGTTTGTTTCTGGTAGGGGCTGTCTATGCGCAGGGGCGTGTCTTTTGTTAAGCCCGGAATATTCAGGTGATTGATTTTTTCCAGCGCCGCCAAGGCACCGGCTAATTTAACAGTACTGGCAGGGTAAAAATATTGCCTGGGGTTCAGGTTATAACTATAAGAAGTAAAAACAGGTCGGTTATTTTGGTCGCGGTTGATCTGGGTGTATAATATCTGAACCTGGTAGGTATTTGGATACTGCATAATTTGCTGGAGCAGCGAATCGGAAGTTTGGTGGAGGATCTGTGCTACTAAATTCCTGTGGTTTTGGGCCTGGGTACGGCTACCATAAATTACCATCATAAATAAAAGCAATAAAGTAAAGAGTGAGAGCAATATTTTGGGCCGGTAAATCATAAAACGTAATTTTAGTAAACAGAAGGCGAAATACCTTTCGGCCCAATGAGATAATAAGTTACTTTCTCTGTCATTTCCAATCATTTATTACCTTCCGGTTTGTTGCTGTTAAACCGGCCGTGGAAGAGGATTGGAGTATCTCCTAATAATAAATGAATATAGCTTTCTGGTGGGTTAAAACAAAAAATGAACCCGGCCGAAATGTTGGAATATTTTTGCGAAATAAAAGCAGCTGTATTTTAGCATTTTATAATTATACAGGTTGGAGCCTGCTTGATTTTTGTATTGGGAGAAAAGATAAGGGGCAAGGTTTAGAAATATTAGGGAAAAAAAGTAAGTTTAGCAGATAACGATTAAGGTATGACGAATTTGAATTTTTCATTTAATAAAGTAGCTATCTTCATAAAACAGGGTTTCTTCAGAATAGCCCTGGCCTTTATTGGTATTTTTTTAGTTAACCCTATTCCGGTGGCCTTTTCTCAACATCTGTTAAAAGTAAGCGCAAACCAGCGTTATCTGGTGCGGGAAAACGGCAAACCTTTCTTTTATCTGGGCGATACTGCGTGGGAGTTGTTTCACCGGTTAAACCGGGAAGAAGCGGATCGCTATTTAAAAGATCGGGCTGGTAAAGGATTTACGGTAATTCAGGCTGTAGTGCTGGCCGAACTGGATGGTTTACGCGACCCCAATCCTTACAGACAGCTACCTTTAATAAACAACGACCCCACCCAACCGAACGAAGAATATTTTAAGCACGTTGATTACATCGTAAACAAAGCGGCGCAGTTGGGTCTGTATATCGGGATGCTGCCTACCTGGGGCGACAAAGTATTTAAAAACACCTGGGGAACCGGTCCCGAAATATTTAACCCACAGAATGCCCGCGTTTTTGGCGAGTACGTGGGCCGGCGCTATAAAAATAAACCGATTATTTGGGTGTTAGGCGGTGACCGCAATCCCCGAAATGACCAGGATATTGCCGTCTGGCGAGCCATGGCCGAAGGAGTGGTAGCCGGATCCGGCGACGGCGACCAGGGAAAAGTAATGATGACCTACCATCCGCAACCCAAAGAAAAAGGCGGTTCCTCTACTTGGTTCCACAACGATAAATGGTTGGATTTTAACATGTTTCAAACGGGTCATTGCCGTAATTTGCCCGTCTACGACAATATTTCTCACGATTATAAGCTTGCCAACACCAAACCCACCATGGACGGCGAACCTATTTACGAAGACCATCCGGTTTGTTTTAACGCGAAAGAAAATGGCTACTCAGCGGCGTCTGATGTGCGCCGTGCCGCTTACCTGGCCTTGTTTGCCGGCTCCCACGGCCATACCTACGGCTGCCACGCCATCTGGCAAATGAATACACCCAAAGGTAAAAACGTGAACACACCGCTGGGCCCATGGTACGAAGCTATTCATTTGCCCGGGAGCAGCCAGATGTCGCACGTGCGTACCTTAATGGAGTCACGGCCTTTCCTGGAGCGGGTACCGGATCAGAGCTTAGTTACCGAAGCATTAAGCGGGGGCGAGCGCATCCAAAGTACCCGGGGGAAAGATTATGCTTTTATTTATAGCACCGCCGGTCAGCCTTTTACCCTTAATATGGGCAAAATAGCCGGCAAAGAAGTAAAAGTAACCTGGTTTGATCCCCGCACTGGCGTATCAACGGTTGCTGGTAAATTTCGCAACACGGGTACGCAACGGTTTACGCCCCCCAGCCAAGGTCGCGACAACGATTGGGTTCTGATAGTGGATGACGCTGCCAAAAATTATCCGATTCCTAAAAAATGGGCTAGCAACAATCCAAATCCTGGAAAATAATTTTATTTCTTAATTATTTGGACTAATTCTAAATTGGGTTTACATTTGTGACACATAAAGGATTACAGTTCATTTAATACATTCCGTGGCAAAACCAGCTTGTAAAAATTTAGAGGAAATATTTCGCACGCCCCACGGCGCCGTTTACCAATGCAACCGGGCTAATTGCTTCTGGTTAGAATTTGCGGGAGGTATTTCGGCTTTTAAAGCCAGCGATTTTTTGCACCTAAAAAAACAGGTTGAACAGATTGATGTGCCGGAAATGGTGCAAAATACGGCACGAATGGCCGATATTGTAATTCTTAATCCTTTCCGATCGGAGCGTTGTTTTGTGCTCACGGTAACCGATGTACTTAATTTAAGAGAGTTACTGCAGGGGGCAAAAGTGATGCTGGATTTAAACAGTATGCTTTATGATTGTCTCCACGCCATGGCCGTTTAATTAAAGCCTTGTGCGTTTATTTAGACTGGATATGTATTGCCCAAATCCCAGCCTTAGGCAAACCTTTTCCAAAAAAATCTGGTATATTTAAGTTAGGAATTTAAAAATATTCCGCCTTATTTATAATTTAAATTACCATGAAAGATTTACTTCGCTTAAGAACCTCCTTAACAGAAGAAATAGAAACCCTTCTAAACGAGCAAATAAAAGTAGAGGCTCACTCCTCATCGGTGTACCTGGCCATGTCGTCCTGGTGCAATCGCAATGGTTTCGACAACAGCGCAGATTATTTTCAAAAGCAATCCGGAGAAGAAAGAGAGCACATGCTTAAATTATTCGGGTTTATTAATGATATGGGCGGCCGCGCCATCTCTCCGGAAGTTACAAATATTCCTCAGGAATTTGAATCGTTCCGGGCAGTTTTCGAAACAGCCCTGCAACAGGAAATTTACGTTACCCAACAGTTTAACCGCATTGCCGACCGCTGCTTCAAGGCCAAAGACTTTATGTCGTTCCAGTTTATCCAGTGGTTCCTGAAAGAACAGATTGAAGAAGAATATATAGCTCGCCGCGCCCTCGAGTTATTTGATGTTATCGGCGAGGAAGGTACCGGCCGTTGGGAAATCGACAAACAAGTACCGAAAATAAAATACGAGAACTAATTTCTATTTAAATATTACTGCTAAATCCTTCAGGTTGTCAAATCTGAAGGATTTTCTGTTTTACCGGGTTTACGAATATATTGGTTGAAAATTTGGGTAGCCTGCGCCTCGGTTACATCGTGCAGCCAGGTATTCTGGGGCTGAATGCTCATCACCGGAGCAAATTTACAACGGTCGGTACAATCGGTTTTAATTATTTCTACGGTGTCTTCAAACCCTGCAGCTTTGGCCATGTTCCGGAAAAGCTTACCTATCTCTTTACCGCCTCTTTTTTTACACTTGCTGCCAGCGCACATATAAATTACTTGCTGTGGAATATTAAATGCTTTACTCATGTTAATCAAACTTCTTTACCTCGTTTTACGAGCCATAGCCAATATAGCTGCTTTTGGCTGATACATTTTTAATTTAGCGCAGGTTCTAACGAAAATATTGCCTGTTGTTTTTAGGCGATTTCTAATTTAGTAGCCGGCATTCCGGAATAAGGCCAGTTCGGGCATAAGCCTACGGGCCCGCGCTATAAAAGCTGGCGAAGCGTGGGGGAGTTGGACTTCCAGCACCAGATGCAGTTCGTTTTTCAAATCCGGTTCCTGTTGGGTCAGATTGGCCAGCACCGTCATGGCAAAAACCTTTATGGCCACCGGTTCAGCGGCTGCCAGCAAGGCAAAACAGCAATTAGCTAATTCCCCCTGCAGGGGTTCCGGTATGGTTACATATTGCAGTACCCGCAACGTATTCCGTTTAACAGCCGGCAGGTTGGTCTGGCCCAGGTTTGCAATAAGGGCCGGCAGAAATGGCGTAAGCAAAGCCGGATGTTGGTCAGCACAATGCGATAATACCCAGGCCGCCCGTTGCGTGACCCGGTATTCGGTGCCCAGCAACAGTTTCATCAAGTCGGCAAACCGCCCGGCATCCTGACCAATAAAGGCAGCCATACTTAAAACCTGCGCTTTAGAATATGCTTGCAACAACTCTTCTCGGATATTCATAGAGGAAGGATAAGG
>JAQBNV010000555.1 GCA_028288395.1 Adhaeribacter sp.
TACAGTCCTATATAAATGAGTACATTTACCGCTTCAACCGACATAAAATGAAAGAAGGTATTTTTGAAAATCTCATCAATCGGATGCTCGCCGCACCTCCACATACCTACAAAATGATTATTAGTTAAATGCCTAGTTCAATAATATAATTTACACCATTACCCAAGATTGTTTCTTTACCTACTTGGTTGTTATATTTTAAAGTACAAGTTTTCGCACTAATTGAAAATCCTGTATTTGATTCTGTTATCATAGTTTTCTATATTTAATTTTCCTCTAATATATTAATTTACCAAATACTTTATATACAATTCCGCACACGCCAGCACATCGTTTAAAGCATCGTGGTGGTTTAGGGTTATTTGGTGTTTCCTACACAAATCAGCTAGAACTTTACCATAAATTTAACAAGTGCATTATTGCCAGTATAGCAGCTAATTAATTCCGAAAAATTCTATTGTTTGCCCTGGGCAGTTTCAAAATCAAAAGCGGTAAAGGTATTTTTCATGAGGTGTTGTGGTACATTATCCAGTAGGTTTTATAACCTGCCGGGTTTATTTGCGCTTATTAAATAATGGCACCGGCTCCCGTTTGCCATTGTTAATACTGTTCGGACGCTGTAAATTAGATAAACCCGAAGACCCTGGTATTTGCGGTAAAAATTAGTCATAAATTACTCTTTATTAAATTGTCTGAAAACGTGGTTTATTTTATTTGCTTGTAAAATTATGCACGGGGTACGCCAAAGAATGTCGTTGTAAATAATGGTTTGAAAAATAAGCAATAAAAAACCCGGCAGCGTTATAAACTGCCGGGTTCCTCAATATCAGTTATTGCTTTTGTTGCAGCATTTTCTCCCGCCGTTCTCTAAACTCTGTGCCGGGTTTCCAGGCGGGCCAGGTTTGGCCTTGGGCTACCTGATAACCCACCCGTAAATAGAGCTGCAAATCTTCGATAGCGCCGGAAAAATCCCAGCCGGGTTTCAGGTCATCCGAAACTTTGTGGTAGTCGTTGGCGGTGTAGGCGTCGGCTTTATCCTGTAGAAATTTAGCATCGTGGTCAATGGCTTTTATACCGGACTTGGCGTAAAGCGCCGGTACGCCTTGTTTCGCAAATTCAAAATGGTCGGACCGGTAGAACGAGCCTTTTTCGGGCGTGGCTTCCGGTACGATTTCGCGTTTTTGTGCCGTTGCCGTCTGGGCCAGGATGTCGTCGAGGGTGGAGTTGCCGTAACCGACAATAATTACGTCCTGGGTGCGGCCGTAAGGATTCAGGCCATCCATGTTAATATTGGCCAGGGTTTTGTTAAGCGGGTAAAGCGGGTTGTTGGCGTAATATTTTGAGCCTAATAAGCCTTTCTCTTCGGCGGTAACTGCTAAAAACAGGATGGAGCGCTTGGGCGGCTGCGGCAGCTTGGTATAGGCTTTGGCAATTTCGAGTAAGCCGGCCGTGCCCGAGGCATTGTCCAAGGCCCCATTAAATATTTGGTCGCCTTTTAATTTAGGGTCGCGGCCCAGGTGGTCCCAGTGGGCCGTATAAATTACGTATTCATCTTTCAGTTGCGGGTCGGTTCCTTCGAGTTTGGCTAGCACATTCTGCGACTGGATTTCGCGCAGCTTATTCGTAATGCTGAAATTAGCCTGAGCGCCCAGCGGCACCGGTTTAAAATTTTTACTGATGGCCTGCTTTTTTAAAGCATAGAAGTCTTTGCCGCTGGCGCGGAATAATTCCTGGGCTTTGTCGGTGGTTATCCAGGCTTCTACCGGTAGGCGATCCATGTTTTTGTTCGGGTTGCTGATATCGAAATTTTCGCGGCTCCAGCTGCCCGAAATAACTTCGTAAGGGTAGCCGGCCGGGCCGGTTTCGTGCACAATAATACAGGCCGCCGCGCCTTTCTCCGCCGCTATTTCGTATTTATAAGTCCAGCGACCGTAATAAGTCATGGCCCGGCCTTTAAATGTTGCATCGTCTAATTGGGCTGTGTCCTGGGGGTTTGGCACCGGCGGGTCGTTTATAAGCATAACAATGGTTTTTCCTTTTACATCCAGGCCTTTGTAATCGTCCCAGCCGTATTCGGGGGCCACAATACCGTAGCCTACAAAAACAATATCAGCATTATTAACCTGTACCTGGGGTACAAACCGGTGTGTTATGGCTACATAGTCGGTCGGGAAATTCAGGTTTATTTTTTTGCCACCGGCGGTAAACGAAGCCGTGGGCTGAGCGGTAAAGCCAACCATGGGTACTTTCTGGATATAAGTGCCATCGGGGTTGCCGGGTTTCAGGCCCATTTGCGTGAATTGCCGGGTTAAGTAAGCTACCGTAGAGTCTTCGCCCCGGGTACCAGGGCTGCGGCCTTCGTATGCATCCGATGCTAATATTTTAATATGGTTGAGTAAGGGGTCAGTGCCAAAGCTGGCCAACGCGGATTTTAAATCGGTGGTGAGGGTCGTATCGGTAGCCGCACCAGCTGTCTGGGTTTCGCTTGTTTTGCGGGCACTTTCGTTACATCCACTCAGTAGGCTCACTAACAAAAAGGCAGGAATCAAATATTTCATTCGTTTTCATAGTTAGGTACGGCTCTAATTTAAGGTTTTATCAGAATCTAAACTAATGAAAAAGCCAGCCCTAAATAAAGGCTGGCTTAAACACAAACACAAACTAAAACAACAATTATTCTATTACAAAGCTTACTTCTACGGCTGACCTTACTAAAATCTGGCCCACCGCCAGGGTCGGTCCACTGGCCGCCATGTCGGCTGATTCTATCATTTTATTTGCCATCTGGGCGCGGTAATAAGGTCTGGGATTGCCCTCAGAACCTGATTCGGTAATACTATATACCCGGCCTGGTTTAACCCCCAATTCTTTGGTTAAGGTCGTTGCTTTGTCTTTAGCCGATTGCATAGCCAGTTTCCGGGCCTGTTCGCGGTATTTTTGTAATTCTGAGGTGCGGTACTCAATGCCTTCAACCCGGTTGGCGCCGGTTTTATAAATACCGGTTAAAATTTCATCAAAGCGGCTCACTTTTTTTATCAGTACCGAAACCGAACGTTGGGTCATGTAAAACTCGGGGTTTGTCTGGCCGTATTCGCCCACGTATTGCGGATACACGCTTAAATTAGTAACCTGCACATCTTTCGGGTCGATACCTGCTTTTTTTAAATAAGTCAGCAATTCTTTAACTTTATTATCACTTTCCTGGCGGGCCGCTTCCAAGCTTTTGTTGCGAATATCAATGCCCACGTTCAGCATTACTTCATTGGGTTCTACCTTAACTTCGCCTATTCCCGAAACGCTTACGAGCGGTGGTAAAACTGCCGGCACCTGCATTTGGGCTTGGGCAAACGGGGCAAAACCAAATAATAAAAACAAATAAATAAGCGGATTGGTAAAGAAGCGTTTCATAGGGTAAGGAACTAAGTATTTTATATACCCGGTTATTCAAGTATCATGCCATTTATATATACAACAAATTTATATACCTGATTATTATAAACCGTTCCTGTTTTTTGCGGCGGAGAGGAAGAATAAGCTTTGCTGGTTATCACTTATATTTGCGGAGAATAAATAGTAAGATATGGCTTCTCTAAATTTATATGATCCTTTCGACCGGATGCAGTTTGGTTCCGAATCCTGTTTCTTATGCGGAGCGTCTACCAGCGCCACCGATACCGTAACGGTTTTTCCGGCCTGGCTGCAACAGTATTATCAGCTAGCTGACAAGCAGTTGCAGTTGCTGGATAAAAGCATTGTTACCTACCAGGACCTGACGATACCTTGTTGCCCGGTTTGCCAGGCGCAACACCTGCAACCGCTGGAAGCCAAAATAGAAGCAGCCCATGCGCAAGGGGTGGCCGGGTTTAAGGCAGCCGATGAGCGCGATATTTTTCTGTGGCTAAGCAAAATATTTTACGGGATACTGGTGCGGGAACTGGCCAACGAAAAAAATCCGTTGATTATGCCCGAGCACACGGTAGGCGAGAACCCCAAAATGTTTACTAAATTTCAGGCGTTTTATAAACTCCTGCAAGCGCTGCGGGTACCCATCGCGTTTGACGATTTTACGCCGTTCAGTCTGTTTGTACTAGAAGTAACCGATACCGATGATACCACACCTTTTGAATACCGCGACGAACTGACGACGATGATGTTTAGCATAAAATTAAATCGGGTGGTTTTGGTTTGCTGCCTCCTGGATAATGGTTTGCTGCAGCAGGCATTGGGTCGGGTGTGGGAAGATGTAAAAGAGAAGGCCCTGCACCCATTGCAGGCCAATGAGTTTACCGCCCGGGTATATTATGCCGCTTACCTGCTCAATATTATTCCGGAATATTTCGAACGCCTCGCAACTCCTACCGATAATTTCCTTACTTACGACACCCTGGTAGATGATATTACCATGCCCGTATTTAATCCATGGGAAAATAGCGCTTATGCCAAAGTACTGGAAGAAATGTGGAAAAAATGGAATATTACCCGGGAGCAAATATTAAGAAATACCGAAGAACCCATGAGCTTTATTTATGACGAGGCTGGTGCCGTGCGTACTATCGTAAGTTTTCCGCCCGTTGTTTGAAAAGGCTTAGTATTTAAAGAAATGGAGTAATAATTAAGGTGCTGACTTTAATGCCTATAAATAAAATCCTGTATAGTAGCTTCCAGGAGCCCTGTACAGGATTTTATTTATCTAAATATTGCGTAATTAGTTAACTGTCTTCCCGCGCAAATTCGCTTAATTCATCGCCTTTGTCGTGGCGGGGATTGCTGCCATCACCTTGGTTTGCTACCTGGTTGCCCCCCTGTCCGCCTTGTGAATGGCCAGCCGGTTGACCGCCCTGCGCAAATTTGGCTTGTTCCTCCGGTGATTTATTTTTAAGACCTTCTGTGCTGTTATTTTCGGCCTGCTGCTGAATGTCTTTCTCGTTATTATCTTGTGTATTCATGGCTTTTGCGTACTTAAAGTGTTTTTAGTCTACTTCATCGGTTATCTTTTACGGCTTGTACCGGGAAAAGTAGGGAAAGTGCCAAAAATATTCTTTCGGGTATTTTTAAGAATAGCCAAAACTCCTTTTAGAATTTTCGTAAAAACAAAGATGTACACCGTGGTTAACCAAAGAAAAACGCTATGGCCAATATCCCGCATCACCCCCTGCAACAGACCCAGGACCTTGATTTATTACTTCAGGAAATAGGCGACGCCCGCGTTGTATTATTAGGCGAAGCCTCGCACGGTACTTCCGAATATTATACCTGGCGTAGCGCTATTTCCAAACGCCTGATCCAGGAAAAAGGCTTTAATTTTATTTCGGTTGAAGGCGACTGGCCCGACTGCTTTGAAGTAAATAATTTTATTAAAGGCCACCGCCCCGGCAATGCCACTGCCCTGGAGGTACTGGAAACCTATAACCGCTGGCCTACCTGGATGTGGGGAAACTGGGAAGTGGCTGCCCTGGCCAACTGGCTTAAAGGATATAATAATGGTAAACCCGAAGCAGGAAAAGTAGGCTTCTATGGACTGGATGTTTACAGCCTCTGGGATTCGCTGCAGGAAATTATCTCCTATTTAGAGAAAAAGGACGGCGTAGCCGTTGCCGCAGCCCGAAAAGCTTTTCGGTGTTTTGAGCCTTACAGCGAAGATCCGCAGGAATATGCCCGCGCCGTGGCGTTTGTATCGCAAGATTGCGAAGACGAAGTAGTAAATATGCTACATACCCTGCGCACCAAAGCCTTGGGTGCCGGTGCCACCCGGGAGTCGGATTTTGATGCCGAACAGAATGCCCTGGTAGCGGTGAATGCTGAACGCTATTACCGGGCCATGATCCGGGGCGGCGGCAACTCCTGGAACGTGCGCGACCGTCACATGATGGAAACCCTGACCCGCCTGTTAGATCTTCACGGGCCTGATTCCAAAGCGATTATTTGGGAACACAATACCCACGTAGGTGATGCCCGTTATACCGATATGGCCCGGGCAGGCATGGTTAACGTAGGACAACTGGCCCGCGAGCATTACGGCGAAGAGAATGTATATATCGTGGGTTTTGGCTCTTACAAAGGCTCTGTAATAGCAGCCGATGAATGGGGCGAGCGCATGAAAGAAATGGAAGTGCCGGCGGCTACGCCGGGAACTTGGGAATACATGTTGCACGAAATTAGCGCCAACAATAAACTCATCTTCTCCAAAGACCTGCGCAACATAAAAGAACTGGAGAAACCCATCGGCCACCGGGCCATTGGCGTCGTGTATCATCCGCGCCGCGAGCGTTTCGGTAATTATGTGCCTACCATCGTTCCCCGGCGCTACGATGCTTTCGCGTACATCGATACCACCCGAGCCCTGCACCCTTTGGCCATTCATCAGGACCACACCCAACCCCCCGAATTATACCCTTGGGCGGAGTAGGTTGATTGTTGTTTGCTAATTGTTGATTGCTGGTTGTTATTTTCTTAGTGGTATATATTAGGACTTTCGCACATCTGGTATTCCGCCACACCCTAAATCAGAGGTGAGGGGGAGCTGAAATTACCTTGTTCAGGAAGCGTTTCTAATAATTCTGCGAAAGTCATATATTATTTATTGGATATTAAATTTCAGTACCTTACTATAAAATCATTTCCAAAGTTCAATTACAAAATTATCAATCAAGCATCAATCAAGTAGTGGTATAATGCCGCTTGAGCCACTGGCTGAGGCCGGCGAGGCCCGGAAATAGTACCCGCTCGGTAATATTTACCTGGTCTAGTTTGTCCCGGATTT
>JAQBNV010000556.1 GCA_028288395.1 Adhaeribacter sp.
TGTTTTTGCACCAGGGCAGCATCAGGCGGAAGGCAAGAAGCAGACCACTAAGATAGAAAGACTTAACAACACTTTGCGCCAACGCTGTAGTAGGCTGGTGAGAAAAACGCTCTCCTTCTCTAAATCCTGGCACAACCACTACTTAGCTATTCGCTTTCTCTTATACAATCTTAATCTTGAAAAATTGGCCAGGAATACATCCTTACTTTAAACTCTCTACCAAATTAAGGCTGCCGTTTAAGTTTAAAATAAATTAATAAAATCGTAAAATGGACCTCGGGCTTAAAGATAAAATAGTATTTGTAACAGGTTGTGCTAAAGGAATAGGAGAAGGTATTGTAAAAGTTTTGGCGGCGGAAGGCGCTATCCCGGTTATCGTGGGCCGCCAGTTGGCGGATAATCTGGCTACGGTAGCGGCGGTGCAGGAGGCCGGGGGGCGGGCTGCCCAGGTGGTAGCCGAACTGACCGACCCGGAAGCGAGCCAGGCGGCGGTAGCGGCGGTGTTGGCGGAATTCGGCCGCATCGATGGGTTGGTAAATAATGCCGGGGTAAACGATGGCGTCGGCCTGGAAAAAGGCAACTACGATGCTTTTATTCAATCGCTGCATAAAAACCTGGTACATTATTATCTGATGGCACACTACGCATTGCCTGCCCTGAAAGAAAGCCAAGGCAGCATAGTAAATATCAGTTCTAAAACCGCAGAAACCGGGCAAGGCGGTACTTCGGCTTACGCGGCTGCAAACGGGGGACGCAACGCCCTGACCCGCGAATGGGCCGTAGAATTATTGCCCTACAGCATCCGGGTAAATGCCATTATTGTGGCCGAAGCCTGGACCCCCTTATATGAATCCTGGATTAAAACTTTTCCCGAACCCGAAGCAAAACGCAAGGCAATTACGGAAAAGATACCCTTGGAAAAACGCATGACTACCACCGCAGAAATAGCCAACATGGCAGCCTTTTTACTCTCCCCAAAATCCAGCCATACCACTGGTCAGCTCCTGCACGTTGATGGCGGCTATGTGCATCTTGATCGGACTATTCAGTAGCCTTAATAATTTTTGTATAAGTGGTGGAGCAGAAGTGATTTGGGCTACATCAGCAAATAAAACAATGCTGATTATATGACAGGCTGCGGGTTAGAAAGGCTCTCCTGAAAATTTTATTATTAATTTAAAGTTGCGGCTTAGGAGAACAGGATAAGTATTTATCTGGCGCTAAGCTCCAGCCTCGGGGCTGTTTTTCTGCGGCCCCAGCTAATATTATATTTCTTTATTAATCAAATAGTAGCGGCCAGGTCCCGCGCCAGCTAACGCAAGCAAAAATAAGGATAAGTACGATAGGTTGGAGAAGCTCCTATCTTCCCAGTTTTCTGGTTTAGATTTGATTATTTATACCAAACCGGCCAAGCGCCCGAATTTTTTACCCAATATGGTATCGGCATCGGCTTGCAACCAATTATCCAGTATGGTGGCGTACACGCTCCGGAAATCGAGCTGATGCTGCAAATCTCCTTCGTCGAGGGTTTGCAGGTCGGGGGCTTCGTTCAGAACGCCTTGTTTTTTTAAGCTGCCTCCTAATAAAAACAAATTGTTGGCTGTACCGTGGTCGGTGCCGTTACTTGCGTTCTGTTTTACCCGCCGCCCAAATTCCGAAAATACCATAATCAAAGTGTCCTTGAATTGGTCTTTACTTTTTAGATCCTGCACAAAAGCGTGTAAACCGTTCGAAACATCACCCAGCAAGCGGCCTTGCTGCCCGATTTGGTTGGCATGGGTATCAAAACCCGAGAGCGAAAGATAAAAGACGCGCGAATCTACCCCGGAACAAATCAGTTCGGCCGTAGTTTTCAGGTTCCGGGAAAACTCCGTATTGGGGTACTCGACCGTGGACCGGTAAATCTTAGCTTTCTGGTACAGGTATTCGGCCGAAGAGGTGGTTTCGATTACGGTTTTGTAAAGATAGTCCAGTTCGCTGCCGGTACTTTTTTTATGGGGTAATTGCTGGTAAAGCGGGTCGGAAGCGGCCCGGTATAATTTTTTGGGGTCAACCAGCGCCAGTCCTTTTTTGGTATGGCCTTTCATGGCCAGGCTTAAAGTGTCGTCTACTTCAATGCCGTTAAAAGAGGTGGCGCAGGTCGCACAGTTAGAGTCCAGGTAACGTCCGAGCCAACCGGTAGATAAGTAATCGGTGGCATCGCTGCCCGTATGCCAGATATCCATCGAACGAAAATGGGAACGATCCGGATTGGGGTACCCCACACTGTTAAATATACCCACCTGTCCTTCGTCGAATAATTTCTTTAATCCTTCCATAGCCGGGTTAAAAGCCAAATCTTTTTCCAGCGTAAAGAGCTTGGCCGGGGGTAAGGAAATGCCGGGTCGGGCCTGGTAGTACAGGTCGTTGCGGAACGGAATGACGGTATTAAGGCCATCGTTGCCGCCGCCCAATTGCACCACTACCAGTCGTCGGCCATTAGAGTCCGCCAGTTTTTTCAGGCTGCTGCTGGTATCTGCTGCATGCAAAAATTTGGGCACGAAAAGAAGACTGGAGGCCAGTAAAGATGACTTCAGGAAGTTGCGGCGGGATTTATTTTGCATCGGATTATTAGGCTGAAGACGGTTTAACACAATTGGTACTCGGGTAGGGAGCAAAGCCGCAGGGCCAGGGCATCAATCCGGCGGTCGTTGGTAAATCCTGTTGTTTCAATTTCCAGTTGCGCTGCCAGGGCCGGGTTGAGCGGCATCTGCAACAAGAGGGCTGCCACCTCATCAATGAGTTCCCGGTCGGGCACTTTGGCCAATACTTCCCGAAAGGGCTGCAAATTGATCTGGGCCTGGATGCGCCGGTTAAAAGTCCGTTCCTGCTGCGACATTTGCGGCGACATATCAATATTGTCGTCTTTTAAAGAAACCTGCAACTTGGCCGAGGCAAAAATAGCCTGCGGCAATTTCATCCGGAACATCAGCGACGACGAATCTATCCAGTTGCGGCTGCCGGCCCACCCGCTCACATTGGGCGGATACAGTAATACCTGGCTTAAAGCCCGCTGAACCACTACTAGCGCCTGTGGGTCCTGGAAATCAATAGCGAAAGCCCTTTGCAGCCCCGTGATCAATTCAACCGGCGATTTAATGCGGGAGCCGATATGGGCTGGTTGGTAAAACCAGTCGGCACTGAAAATGGTGTGCATCAAGCTGCTTATATCATAGCCTGACCGGTAAAACTGCTGTGATAGTTCCTGGATAATATTTTCGTCCGGGTTTTCGTCTACAAAAAAGCGGTAAATTTTAGTTGTCAGGAAACGGGCGGTTTGGGGATTTTCCAGGACAATTCTGAGGATATCTTCGCCGGAGAAGTTACCGGTTTTGCCCATAAATGTTTTGGTGCCCGCATCGTGTAGTTTTTCGCGGAAGGTGAAGTCACCAGCCGCATTGTAACCCCAGCCGGTAAAAGAACGGGCGGCATTTTTAATGTCCTGCTCCGTGTAATGGCCCCGGCCGATGGTGAATAATTCCAGCATCTCCCGGGCAAAGTTTTCATTGGGCTGACCTTTGCGGTTTTGCTGGTTGTTAAGAAATTGCAGCATAGCCGGGTCTTTTGAAACGGCAAGTAATAAATCACCGAAGTTGCCCAGCGCATGCCGGCGCAATATATTTACCTGGTTTAAGGCGAATGGTGGCCTTTGGGTACGACAGGCGAAATGACCGTGCCAGAAAAAAGCCATTTTTTCACGTAACTGAGCCGGTGAGGTGGCCATGGTTTTAAGCCAGGTGGTATTTATTTTGGTCATTTCCATCCGGTCCTGCCGCATTTTCATGCGGCGCTCTTCCGGCGTTTGTTGGGCCCGGGATGGGCGGGTGCCTGCTGCAAGTTCTACCACCAAAGGAGAATAAGTTTCGGAAGAACGGAATAGCTGCTTAACCACTTTGTTTAACGAGCCCGGGACCGGCTGCAATTGGTCGGGAGCCGGGCCGAAACCAGCCCGCCAAAATAAATGCTGGAGTTGTTTTTGGTGGGAGTTGCGCTTCATGGTGGTATTTTACCGTTTGATGCCTCCGGAAGAATAAAGTTTAATGTATACTAAAATATACATAGAACCCAGTTACTGCTTCCGGAGAACTACTGTTGGTAACTACGCTGTATACCACCACCACCTTAAAAATTTGTAGAGGATTTCGGAATATTTTGCCGGAAAGTCCAAAGAATAATAGACCGCTTAAAATTATACCTAAGCCACCTTTATACTGGTAGAGAGAACCAGTCCCTGAATATTCTGGCTTAACTGCCGCATCCGGTAAATGCGTTCCGGCAGATCATCAGTGCGTTGGTCGGGTGGGCACGCAAAATTGCCTTCGAAGTGCGAAACCTGGTAACCAAAGCGATGGGCCAGGCCAAAAATATAGGGCCGCCAACCCCACCCAATATCTTCCTGCACCAGATTCAGGTAAGGCGCCAAGGAACGGGTTAGCAGAAAGGGACCGTACGTATAATCAATCGCTTTCCCTATTATTTCGGCACAGCATCGGTTGATAGTGGTTTCGGTAGTCTGCTGGAAAGCCGGAAAAGTAGCGAATCCGTTTGCCGATCGGGCGGCCACCACAACGCCTGCCTGGTCTCCGTTGGGGACAGCCGCGAGAAAGGAGGGCAAGGCATCCCGGAAGAAATTCAATTTGTCAGGTTCGGTATATAAAATATAGGGTGATGCGGTCGCATGGACAGCTAAAATACTGTTTTTCGCCTGAGCCCATACGCCCCGGCCGGGAGTATTTAATACTTTAAAATGCGGAAAACGGCGTAGGAAATCCAGGAAGTCATCACCGGATCCACCATCGGTAACGAAGACCGGGATAGCCAATGCGGCCAGTTGGGTTAAAGATTCCCGTAGTAAATTTTCTTCCCCGGCACTCCGCGCCCAGGTTATCGTCGCTATCGAAATATCACTTTTATCCATTTGTAAGTTTATAATGGGCAAAGAAAATAATGCCTTTTCCGAATTAATGTTTTAGCTGGTTTCTGATAAAAGACAAATATTAGGTCTTAAAGCCGATCGGTACCGACCCGTTTGTTGTTAATGAAAACCGGGTGTATCATGTTCTCGAAAGAATATATTTTGTCCCACTTGGCCTGGCTAATAAATCCTTGTTCGGTAACCACAATCTGGTAGATAGATTTGCCGGTGGTCAGGGCTTCCTTGGCAATAGAAGCAGTGGTTTCGTAACCCAGAATAGGGTTCAGGGCCGTAACTATCCCAATACTGCGCATGACCATTTCGCGGCAGCCCGCCACATTGGCCTGAATGCCTTCTACGCAACGGGTGCGCAAGGTAGTAACGGCATTGGTCAGGTAATTAAGGGAAGTAAACAAGCTAAACGCTATCACGGGCTCCATTACATTTAATTGCAATTGCCCCGCTTCCGCGGCCATGGTAATCGTCACATCGGCCCCCATTACGTAAAAAGCCGTTTGGTTCACTACTTCCGGAATTACCGGGTTTACCTTGCCCGGCATAATAGAAGAACCTGGTTGCATGGGCGGAAGGTATATCTCGTTTAGGCCGGTCCGGGGCCCCGAAGAAAGGAGGCGCAAATCGTTGCAGATTTTAGACAGTTTTACGGCGCTGCGTTTTAAGCCTCCCGATAATTGCACATATATGCCGGTATCGGAGGTGGCTTCCACTAAATCGGCGGCCAGGGTAATGGGCAGGCCGGTGAGTTCGGCCAGGTATTGGGTGCAGTGCTCGGGGTAACTGGTAGGAGCATTAATGCGGGTACCGATTGCCGTACCGCCCATGTTGCATTCGGCCAGTTGGGACTGCGCATATTTCAATTGCTTCAACTCATCGCCGAGCGTGGTTGCAAACCCCTGAAACTCCAGGCCCAGGGTCATGGGTACGGCATCCTGAAGCTGGGTACGGCCCATTTTAATTACTTCTTTAAACTCCTGGCCTTTTATGGCGAAAGACTCCTGCAGTTGGGCCAGGGCAGCGAGGTAAATATCGGTTTTCCAGTATAGCGCAATCATCAGGGCGGTGGGGTACACATCGTTTGTCGACTGCGAAAAGTTGACGTGGTTATTTGGGTGCAGGTATTCGTATTGCCCTTTCTGGTGACCCAGATATTCGAGACCGATATTGGCGATAACTTCGTTTGCGTTCATGTTTACCGAAGTGCCGGCTCCGCCCTGAATTAAATCGGTTAAAAACTGGTCCCGGTATTCGCCGGCTATCAAGCGGTCGCAGGCGAAAATAATAGCTTCGGCGAGTTTTGGTTCCAGCACACCGCAATCGCGGTTGGCCAGGGCCGCGGCTTTTTTTACGTACCCCAGCGCTTTGATAAATAGCGGTTCAGTGGCGTTGGTAATGCCCGTGATATTAAAATTTTCTAATGCCCGCAGGGTTTGTACTCCATAATAAGCGGAAGTGGGAATCTCTTTTGTTCCCAGAAAATCGTGTTCTACCCGAAAAGAATTGGTCATGCTTTAGCGATTTTAAATATTTTGTTTTTACCATGCTTTCGCACCTGTAAAGTACCTCCTTTGGACCTGATTTGTTTTAAGATAAAAGAAAATAGCTGGGGCAGGATTTTGCAGCCTGCTTAAAGCAACTGTTGGTGAAGGGATTTTGGATAGAATATTTCTTACTGGTGCATGGTAAAAACCGTGTCGATTTGGTGCTGCCGCAGGAAATTGCTGAATTCCTGTTGCAAAGCCCGGCCGCTTTTTTCGCGTTCTTTCCGGTCGCTGAGTCTTACTTTGTATTTATTACCTTCCCGGAAAAGCTGGAGGTGTTGTTTTTTCTGTACCCGCGAGGCCGTCAGCGAATCAGCTTGTATTCTTTCGATGCGTCGTTTGTTATTTCCGAACAAGACACTCAGCACATTTACATCCATATTCAGGTTGGCGGCGCCGCCCATGGTGTAGGAACCGCTCAGTTCAAAAGCCGTCAGGTTACTGTTCAGGGCTAAACCGGGCGTTACGAACTGCGAATCGCGCAACAGGAAATTGGTGGTTACGTTCTCAAAATATAAATGCCCGGTGCGCTCTTTCCGGATAAAACGCAAGGCATTCTGAATGGGTGCCACCTGAATCAGTTCCATATCCTGAAAAGAGGCTTTGGCGTAAGCAATGGTCCCGGCAAAGCTCGGTGAAAAAGTTTTATCGAGCCAGGTATTTACTACCAGGTTACAGTCGGCGGTGCCTTTAATATTCTGGCTGCCAAGTACATCCAGGTTCATGGTTTCGGCAAAAGCGAATAGCTGTTGTAAATTAATATTATTAACCTGCGATCGCAATCGTACCGGTACACTGTCGCCGGGGGCATCCAGCCGCAACTCGCCCCGGGCGTTTAGCTGGCCGCCGAGCGCCTGCAAACGCAACTTCGATAATCTTACCCGGTTCTTATTCAGACTGGCTTCCATAATTAAGTCCGAACCTTTTAAATACAAATATTCCAGTTTTTTGGCCCGGACCTGCAGGGTTAGCCAGTAATCTTTTTCTTTAATGGTAGCCATGTTGCGGCTCGACTGGGCCGCCGCCGCCTGGGCACTTTGTGGCGGGGCTTCTCCTTTTAAAGAAGCAATATCCTGCATAAACGATTGCAGGTTCAGATAGGGATACTGCAAACTGACATTCAGGTAAGGTTTGCTAAGGCCGGTAGGAATTAAATCAAATCCGCCGCTGGCAGTGGCTTTGCCGTTGCCGGTGGTCGTAAAGCGCATCCGGGTTAATTTTACTTTCTGGTTGCGCTGATTTACTTGTACAGTTAAGTTTTTAATTTTTTCCTGGCCCGGCAGGTTTACGTTACCTACCCGCAGATTTACCTGGGTATTGGTATTATCCCAAAGGTTTTTCCGGTAACCGCTGCGGGGCTTGCGGCCCGTAGCGGATTGGGTAAACCGATATTGAGTTAAATCCTGCTTATTAATTTTTTCCTGGGGAATAGATTCATTTGCATTAATAACCGGCAGCCGGTAAGAGCCAGCTGAACGGACTGGACGGGTAGGGGTAATATTTATTTCTTCGCTGGCCAGGAGGTTACTTTTGAGCCATTTCGTATCCAGGTGTTCGGCATAAATATCGGCCCGGGCCGTGACAAAGCCTGGATCATTAAATAAATAAGCAAAATAATTCGTAATAGAAGCCTGTAGGTTAAAGGGCCGGCCGCCCAAAGAACCATTTAGGTTATGCAGTTTCAGGGTATTGTCGTTAAAAAGCACCTGGCCGTTTACGTTGCGGCAATCTACGAGCAAACCCAAGGGTCGGAAAGCGGCCTCTTTTAGTTGTACAGTTCCATTCCCGCGCCAGTTTGCAGCGGTATTTTGCAAGGTGTCCGGAATGTTGCCACTGAACCGAAAATTACCCGCTACGGTGCCCTGCACTACCGCCGAAATAGGTAAATTAACTAATTTTACGAGTTCGGTTAAAGCCATTTGGCCGGCTCCCTGCAGGCTAAAAGCTGGTTTGGTAAAATCGGTAACTTCTACCTGTAGTTTCAGTTGGCCCTGGCTTGTTCTGGCCGATAATTGTGAAATGGTAAACCGGCTGGTTTCCA
>JAQBNV010000566.1 GCA_028288395.1 Adhaeribacter sp.
TTCGATTTTCCGATTCACCGCCCTTACAACGAACTGACCGAAGAGCAGCAGCAATTAATCTGGTCGGGCAATAAACATTTCGACGGCCTGCAGGCATTCTTCGACCACATCCAGACCCAGACCCATAAAATACAGTATCGCGTGATGCTGAGCCGCTACCGGGGCCGCACTACTTGTCCCGATTGCCGCGGTACCCGCTTGCGCAAAGATGCCTCTTACGTAAAAGTTAACGGCCAGAGCATTACCGATTTATTACTAAAGCCCGTAACCGGCGTACTCGAATTTTTCCAGCACTTAGAACTGGAACCACACGAAACTGCTGTGGCCGATCGCCTGGCCATTGAAGTAACCAACCGCCTGAGTTACCTGGTACGGGTAGGCCTGGGTTATTTAACCCTCAACCGGTTATCTTCTACTTTGTCGGGCGGGGAGTCGCAGCGCATTAATCTGGCTACCTCGCTGGGTAGCGCGTTGGTGGGTTCGATGTATATTCTGGATGAACCCAGCATTGGTCTGCACCCGCGCGATGCCGAACAGTTGATTGGCGTTTTGCGCTCGTTGCAACAAATGGGCAATACCGTAATTGTGGTAGAGCACGAAGAAAAGATGATGGAAATTGCCGATCAGATTATTGATATCGGGCCGGAAGCGGGTTCGGGTGGCGGTCACCTCATGTTTCAGGGTACATACAATGATATTTTAAAATCGACCAACACCTATACGGGTAAATATTTAAGCGGCGCGATGGAAGTGCCGGTGCCGGCGCAACGCCGCAAGTGGCGCAACGCGGTAGAAATATTGGGCGCCCGCGAAAACAATCTCAAAAATGTGAGTGTTAAATTTCCGCTCGATGTCATGATGGTAATTACGGGCGTGAGCGGTTCCGGCAAATCGACACTTATTAAAAAAATATTGCACCCGGCGCTTACCAAAATATTGGGCGGTCACTCCGACGCTACCGGTAAGTTCGATAAAATCCAGGGCGATTATACCAAAGTAGCGCACGTGGAGTTTGTGGATCAGAACCCCATCGGCAAGTCGTCGCGCTCCAACCCAGTTACCTACGTAAAAGCCTACGACAGCATCCGGACATTATTTGCCGACCAGCCCCTGGCCAAAGCCCGTGGCTTTAAACCGTCGCACTTCTCGTTTAACATTGAGGGTGGCCGTTGCGAAGTGTGCCAGGGCGAAGGCCAGGTGAAAATTGAGATGCAGTTTATGGCCGATATTTACCTTACTTGCGAAAGCTGTAACGGTCAGAAATTTAAGCAGGATATTCTGGACGTGAAGTACCAGGAGAAAAATATTGCCGAAGTGCTGGACATGACCATAGCCGACAGTATTGACTTTTTTAAAGGCCATCCCAAAGTAGCCGAAAAACTGAAGCCGCTCGATGATGTGGGCTTAGGCTATATCCGGTTGGGCCAGTCGTCGAACACCCTCAGCGGCGGCGAGGCGCAACGGGTAAAACTAGCTTCATTCCTCACGAAAGGCGCCACGGCTCACTCCGAGAATATTTTATTTATTTTCGATGAGCCTTCTACCGGTTTGCATTTCCACGACATCAGCAAACTGCTTACCGCCATTAACGCGCTGATTGATAAAGGCAACTCGGTAATTATTATTGAGCACAACATGGATATTATTAAATGTGCCGACTGGATTATTGATATGGGACCCGAAGGCGGGGTAAATGGCGGTCATTTATTATTCCAGGGTACGCCCGAAGAGATGGTAAAGCTGGAAGATAACGCTACCGCTAAATATCTGACAGAGAAGTTGCCGGCTTAAGGCCGAAAATTTCATACTTTTAGCAGTTGTTCTAAAAAATAAAAAGGTATGAAATATATTTACGGCTGGAGTATTATTTTGCTGGTATTATTTGCTTGTCAGGCGCCGCAAAAAAGCGCTGAGGGCCCTGATGCAGATTTTCACCTTTATTTATTAGCGGGTCAGTCGAATATGGCGGGCCGCGATGTTCCGGTGGGCATTGATACGATCAAAGTGGCTACGATACTAGTGCTAAATAAAAATGGCACCTGGCAGGTGGCCCGCGAACCTTTGCATTGGGATAAACCCGGGACCGGTACGGGGCCGGGCTTTTCCTTTGCCCGCGAAATGGCTGCCCGGACCGGTAAAAAAATCAGAATTGGTCTCATACCGGCCGCCCACGGTGGCTCTTCCATTACGGCCTGGGTAAAAGGCGGCTACCACGATCAAACCAAAGGCTACCCCTACGATGAGGCGATTCAGCGGACAAAAGGGGCGATGCAGCAAGGCGTACTGAAAGGAATAATCTGGCACCAGGGCGAATCCGATAGTAACCCGGCGGCGGAAAAAGTCCACCTGGCTCGGCTAACAGACCTGATAAGTCGATTCAGAACAGAACTGGGCGTGCCCAATGTACCCTTTGTAGCCGGCGAATTGGGCTATTTCAATGAGCAATACCAGGGTATAAACCAGGTCCTGAATCAATTGCCGGCCCACGTATCCCAAACAGCAGTAGTAAACGCAGAAGGCCTCCGGCATAAAGGCGATAACACCCATTTTGATGCTGCCTCCGCGCGGAAATTAGGTAAAAGATATGCCCAAGCGATGCTGCAACTGCAGCAGAAAGCAGCAGCAAAATAAATTATATCGAAATATATAATCCGGTATACTCCTGGACCATAACGATATTAGGGTCGCCGTTTACTCTCCTTTACCGGAGGTGTTTAAATAAATCCTGGTCCATCTTTTAGGCATTCCCCCGCAAAATTCTTAATCTTACGCCGCAAAACGAACCAGAAAATCAATCCAAAACTGAATACTATAATATGAGAAAGAAAATTGTTGCTGGCAACTGGAAAATGAATAAGACCTTCGAAGAAGCGCAAGCGTTGGTGTCGGAAGTGGTAAATATGGTGCAGGACGAAGTAAACAACGATGCCATCGTCGTGTTATGCCCGTCGTTCCCGTTCCTGAGCAGCGTAAGCAAAGCCGTTGGCGACAGCGCTAAAATACACCTGGGCGCTCAGAACTGCCACCAGAAAGAGAGCGGCGCTTATACGGGCGAAGTGTCGGCGGAGATGTTAAAATCGGTTGGCGTGGAATACGTGATTCTGGGCCACAGCGAACGCCGCCAATATTTCTTCGAAGACAACCTGATGCTCGAAGCCAAAGTAAAGGCCGTACTGAAAGCTGGCTTAATTCCTATTTTCTGTATTGGCGAATCGCTGGAACAGCGCGAGCTGGATTTAACTTTTAGTGTACTCGAAACCCAGCTAAAAGAAGGACTTTTTCATTTAAGCAACGAAGAATTTGCGCAGGTAGTAATTGCTTACGAACCCATCTGGGCCATTGGTACCGGCAAAACCGCCAG
>JAQBNV010000586.1 GCA_028288395.1 Adhaeribacter sp.
GGTAGTGGAGAATAAAGGGTTTGGCGCGGAGATAGTGGGTGGTAATTTGGTGGTTAAACCTTTCGATATACAGGTGCGCGATATAAAAATGACGGTAGGCGGCACGAATAATATTAATGGCGATATAGCCTACGTAACGGCCCTCGATGTGCCTACCGGTAAATTAGGCAATGCTTTAAATGCCAAACTTACCTCGCTTACCGGCCTGAAAGATATCAAAGGAACGGAGCGCGTAACCCTAAATTTAAATATTGGCGGCACGCTCACGACGCCCAAAGTATCTTTAGCCGGTGGTACCGCCAAAGCTCAGGCCAAGGACCTAGTGCAAAACGTCGTGCAGTCGAAACTCGCCGATGCCAAAGATAAATTTGAAGTTAAAAAGCAAGTGGTACAGGATAGTCTGCGGGCTGAGCTAGACCGCAAACGCACCGAAACGGAAGCTAAAGTACAGGCCGAAATAGAAAAGAAACGCCTGGAAGCCGAGGCCCGCCTGAAAAAACAAGCCACCGATAAACTGAATAATTTGTTTAACCGGAGCAAACCTAAACCCGCTGCCACGCCGGCCGAAACACCCGCCAAGCCCGACTCAGTAAAATAAATTTTGTACGGCTATGATAATCATATAGCGGTTTTACATTCCGGAATAAAACTTCCGGCGCAGATTGATATTTCTTCGGGCTATTAAAACTTTATTTAATTTTTAAATATTTTCTGCACCATGTCCCCGCTCCATTAGCGGGGATATTTGTGTTTTATACCAGCACGTTAAGTAAAATATTAACAACTTAACTCCTTCTGCCTACTGGTGATTTTATTATCAAAGGCATTAGTGCGGGTACTTATAACGTTGAGTTTACTTCGTCACTTCCTTACAAAATAAAAGAGGCCAAGACCGTAGTTGTAACCAACGATAATATTACCGCAAAGGGCGCGGTGAATTTGAGTAACTAAATACTGCCTTGCACTTTTACCAAAAGAGCTTCTGGAAAGAAGCTCTTTTTTTTGGCGGTACTACTATCTTTAAACATCAGGCAAGGAAGCAATAGGTACTTTTAAACTTATCAGCAGCGGCTCGTTGTGGTATATATTAGCCATTTAGAAACGAAACAGTCGGCAGGCAGTTGCCAGGTTTATTGGGGCTTGGCGCAGCGGCGGCAATAATTGATTAAATTTTACGCGCAGAATATTTTTAGGGACTAACAATTATTTTCCGACTAGTGGTGTTACAAAACAGGAACGGGCCCGGCATGCATAAATATTTATTTTGGTGTTGGTTACGCTAGGTTGAATGATCGGTTAAAAACCGGTTTATTTGTATTTATATATGCAATTGTTTATCACATCTTTAAATTCCGGGAGTAACGGTAATTGCTATTACGTGGGCAATGACCAGGAGGCTATTCTGGTAGATACGGGTATCTCCTGTCGCGAAACAGAAAAACGTATGAAGCGGCTGGGTTTATGCATGAGTAAAGTTAAAGCCATTTTTATTTCACACGAACATTCCGATCATATCAGGGGATTGCCGGTATTATCTAAAAAATACCAACTGCCGGTTTATATTACCCCCGAGACCCTCCGCAACGGACGCCTGGATATATCAAGTCACCTGATAATTCCTTTTGTCGCAGATCAACCTATTCAAATTGGGGCGCTCACAGTCACGGGTTTTCCAAAATTCCACGATGCCGCCGACCCGCACAGTTTTGTTGTTGCTTATAATAACATTAAAGTGGGTGTATTTACGGATATTGGTACTCCCTGCGATAATTTAATTAATCATTTCAGTGAATGCCGCGCTGCTTTTCTGGAAGCTAACTATGACGATGAAATGTTGGATAACGGGTATTATCCCCACTATTTAAAGCGTCGCATCCGGGGCGATAAAGGCCATTTATCTAATAAGCAAGCCTTAACTCTTTTTACTACTTACAAGCCAGCGCACATGAGCCACCTGCTGTTGGCACACCTTTCAAAAAATAACAATTGCCCGAACCTCGTAAAAGAATTATTTACCACGCACGCTGCCGGTACCGAAGTAATCGTTGCGTCTCGGTACGAAGAAACCCCGGTTTATACAATTTATAGTGCCGGGGATATTTTACCGGTTGCGCCACCTAAGGTAAACCGCAAAAAAATAGCGCGGAGCAAGGCGGCAGTGGGTATACAACAGGAAATAATATGGGACTAGGTTTGCGGCCAGAGAAGCAAAAATATTAAAATTCTAAGCGGAAACCGGTACAGTACAAAGGTTATCCTGCCAGTGCCGGTTCTTTTCAAAAGAATAAATTTTTGCTGCCGGCTTCTGGAAACCACTATAAATTTTTTTCAAATGCGGGTTATCTTCCGCAGTTAGCCGGCAAACTGAGAATGTATACTTACCTTTGCCAACTGATTTAGTCGGGCGGCTCTAAATTTTATAGCCAGGCGATGCTGTTTACCTTTTGCTTTATTGCACGTTTAAATTAGTAAATCCGTTTAATATCCCAACCCTTGCGCTTAACCCTTATGGAACCAAAGAGATTAAATAAATATATAAGTGATGCCGATTTTTGTTCCAGGCGAGAAGCCGACCGCCTGATAGCAGAAGGGCGGGTTACAGTTAATGGTAAAACGCCGGAGCCCGGCACCAAAGTGAGCCCCAAAGATAAAGTCCGGATTGACAGTGAACTGTTGCACGTGCGGGACGAAGAAACAGTTTTTCTGTTATTTAATAAGCCGGCGGGTATTGCCACTACTACCGACGTTTCGGTCCGGAATAATATTATAAGT
>JAQBNV010000598.1 GCA_028288395.1 Adhaeribacter sp.
CGACATTTTGGATATAAGCTCCTGGTTATATTTATAGCCGCCCCCCTGCATGGCCTGGCGCATGGTTTCTTCATTCCCTAAAAAATTTACAAAGTCCTGGTCGGTAAGATCTTTGTAAATACCATTAGCCACAAAAATATCTTTTAGCCCGTCGTTATCCATATCAAAAAGCAGGGCGCCCCAGCTCCAATCAGTAGCATGTACACCGGCTATTCGAGCTACTTCACTAAAAGAGTTATTACCATTATTCAAGTGAAGCATATTTTGCATGTACTGGTAATGAAAATCGCGGGAAAGTTTAAGCTGCTCCAAATCATAATTTTCATACTGCGAAGTTCTTTTTAACCGGGTATCGTTACCCGGCAGCATATCAGTTACAAAAATATCCAGCTCTCCATCGTTGTTAATATCGGCAATATCAGCACCCATCGAAGAAAGGCTTTCGTGCTGCATCCATTCTTTAGAGGCTTCGGCGAAGGTGCCATTTTTGTTGTTCAGGTATAAATAATCCCGCTCGTAAAAATCGTTGGAAATAAAAATATCCGACCAATTATCATTATTTAAATCGCCAATGGTAATGCCTAATCCAAAACCAATCAGGCTGCCATAAATACCAGCTTGCTCGCTTACATCAGTAAACTTGTTGCCATCGTTGCGTAATAATTTATCGCCGCCTAATTTATCCCGTTCGGTTCGGATATTTATAAACCCCAGGCGGCTAACCGGATAAGAACTATTATTCAACAAGTACGCATCTAAATCACCATCCCGATCATAGTCAAAAAAAACGGCATGGGTAGAATAACCTTCATCATCTAAGCCATAAGCAGCAGCATTTTCAGTAAAAGCAGGAACGCCGTTTTTTGATGGGCCAGCATTTATAAATAGTTCATTTTTGCGATTATCACCACTTACATCGCCGGCATTACAAACATAAATATCCAAAAAGCCATCGCCGTTTACATCGGCCATAGTTACCCCGGTACTCCAGGACTGGTTTCCGGCAACCCCAGCTACTTGGGTAATATTTTGAAACTTCATTTTCCCTTTATTCAGGTAAAGGTGGTTTTTGCCGGTATTGGACGTAAGATAAATATCCGGCAATCCATCATTATTTATATCCCCAATAGCTACGCCACCTCCATTATAGAAGTTCCGGTAACTAAAAATATTCATTTCCGGAGTACTTTCAACTTTGTTGATGAAAGTGATTTTAGTTTTTGAAGAGGGTAATTCTTCTAACAACGTATCTGCAGTGGGCGCGACTTTTTTGTGGCAGGCAAAACACGTAATAATTAAAAAAAGAAAAGCAGTTGTTTTGAATTTCATCAAAATCATTTCAAAAATATCGCTGTTTAAAAGCGTATATTAAGAGCATGTTTAAATTTTGCGCTTTGTGCTTCAAACGTCCAGAACAAGAAACCCTGTTCGCTTTTTCCTCACCCCGTTGCGCTGCTACGCCGCTCAAAAACACTTCCGGAGAACCATATTCCAGCCATTCTCCCTTATAAAGGCCAAACTTAAACAAGCTCTAAATATAAGAAAAGAAAGCAAGTCCTTACAACTTGCTTTCTTTTAGTTTTAATTAAAGTTGAATAAGTATTTTAAACAAAATCCGGATTTAATAGCCTGGATTTTGCTTCAGGTTTGGGTTACTGGAAAGTTGTTGTGCCGGAATAGGAAAAAGGATTCGGAATGGTTCGCTAACCGGTTTAAACTGCCAGGGCGAATTCCATTTTCCGAATCGTATTAAATCGTTTCGACGCCAGCCTTCCCAGGCTAATTCCCTACCCCTTTCCGCTAAAAGTTCATCCAAGGTAATAGAATTTATGGGTCCAACGCCCGCTCTTGCCCTAACTTGGTTTACCAATTGAATTGCATCAGGGGTGGTGTTACCTAACCGGAGCGAAGCCTCAGCTTTCATTAACAAAACATCAGCAAATCGGAAAAGGACAAAATCATTATCCTGATCGTTACGGGTGTTATTTCGTTGCACCTCGTACTTAACGTTACGGACACCTTCATTTCCCAAAGCTTTTTCCAGCGACGAAATAGTAGGAGTGAAATTAAGTTCTTTGTTTTGATTATCTACCGCATCGGTAAAACGGATAACACTACCCGTATTATCTCTTTGGGGTCCGGCTAACCACATACTTTTCCGCTTATCACCTTCCGAAAAAGAGTTATAAAATTCCGCACGGGTAGCAAAGCCATTCCAAGGATTAGCAGATAACTGGTAGGCACCTCCCTGGGCATAATGCAGCGTCCGCATCTGCCAGTTCATACCGGTAGCTAAAACTTTATCGTAAGGAACCGCCAAAATATTTTCCTGGTAAGTAGCAGGAATGCTACCATTATTAACGGAGAAATTTTCGAGGTAGTTAGGGTTTAAACCATAACCTGCTTTTGCTCCAATTACCGCATTGGTTGCGGCCAGTGCTTCCTGCCATTTAGGTGTACCGGTATAGACTTGGGCATTCAGATATAACTTGGCCAGCAGGGTATTGGCTGCACCCTGCGTAAAGCGGCTATAAACAACAATGCTTTTGTCGTCTTTCAGATCTGGTAGGGCTGCTTTAATTTCGCTCTCCACAAAAGCATAAACCTGAGCCCGGGTGCTTTGGGCGGTATTTCCGGCGGGTGTATCTTCGGTAAGAATAGGCACGTTGCCGAACATATCCATCAACCAGAAATAGGCAAATGCCCGCAACAGCCTTAATTCTGCAATTACGGTTTCCTTACCTTCTACCTGTAGCGGACTGGCCTTAAGCGCCGCTAAGTTAATATTGGCAGCCGCAACCACCCGGTAACCCCACTCCCAGGAGCCATTAATCTGACCGGGGGAAACAGGTGTCCAGGAATGCTTGGCCATTTGTTGCCAGGAGGCATTATCGTACCAGTCTGGTCCGCGGGTAGGCACTACCATTTCATCACTGGTTGCTTCATTCAATACCGACACTGGATCATAAAAACC
>JAQBNV010000641.1 GCA_028288395.1 Adhaeribacter sp.
TGCTTTTAAGCAAAACTAATTGACAGTTCTTACGAAAAGCATGACTCTTGCCGCTCCGAAGACCTTCCTCCAAGGCCTCACGTTCCTTTTCTTTTAATGCCACTACCCGTATCTTGCCCATAATGAGCAGTAAACACAATTCAATCTAATTTTGTCCCGTTACTTATATCGGTAGAAGAAGGAACCTTTAAAGATGGAGTCAGGCAGAAAATTTGTAACTGGAAGGCGATGAAGTGTACCACTCAACCCATACCCCGGAAGGTATTATACTAAAAATAAAACTAAAGGGTCTGCAATCCGATAAATTTGATGCCAAGCCCAAATTCGAGCGATAACCCAAATAATATTTTCTGGAATTTATCTTAAATGTTACCAGGTAAATTTGGGGCAACAGGATAAGCAGTTGTAAAATTTTACAAAATTTAAGGTAAAGGTTTGATAGCAAATACTGATCATTTTTTCGGTTTAGCCTTGGCAATAAATTCTAAAATAACCCGGTGGTGTTCTTTAACAGTAAGGAAATATGTATAAAATCCCGCGGTTGTTCAACCAGGTTAAATATTAATTACCTCTTTTATTATCTATATTAATACAAACTTAAATTTAAACATTTAGCATAAGTAGAGGACCAAGTATCTTTATTTTTGTCTTGATAATTAGGGTGGTTTAAATATCCTTGCGGTAAATAATTAATCTATCAGGTTTTTACTTATACCTTCTTTTTCTACTTATTCATATTACGGGTAGTACTTATATTTCTCTGTACAATACTGGTTTTGGGGTCAGGAAGGTACTTTATGAAAGTTTTATATATTTATTTTATTGTAAAATACTATAATAAATAAGGCTATGCAGGAAGAAAGAGAAATTTCAGAAGATGCTTCATTAATGGAAAGCGCGGAATATTATGAGATAACAGATTGCACTGCTATTCTTCGGTATTTAGACGCTGTTGAAGAAAAGGAATCAAAGGGTCAGGACTACAGAAAGTTTATGGAAAGGATTGAGAGCCACATTAATTATATGATGTTTGTTTAGGTGGCTAGCCTGGTTTTTATTAATCTGGTAATTTTTAATTTCAGGAAGCAAAATGTGGTGATATTTTTGAAAGTATATAGCTTGTTATAGAAATCGTTCAAAAAAAAGATTCAATCCGGAAATATTATGCTGGTAGCAGGGTAACACATACCCTTACTTTTCAAAGCCACCGGATAATTTAACTTTCCACCCTCCGCTAAAAAGAAGCCATAAAAGTAAAGAGCAGCCGCCGGATAAGAAATACCAGGGGTGACGGATAAACGCCGATCCAGATCAGGAGCAGGGCCAGCATGGCCATGGTCGCGCCGCTGGCAAAAGATAAAGCCGGATGCAACACTTTACGCCTTTCCGGGGTAGTGTCGGTTTGGGCAAACATGGCCGCAATCACCTTGATGTAATAATACAACCCAATTACGCTATTCAGGACCAGCATTAAAACCAGCAACCATTGTTGGGTATTAACGCCGGATGCCAGGATATAAAATTTGCCCACAAAGCCAGCTGTAAGCGGAATCCCCGCCAGGGAAAGCAACATGGCGGTAAAGATAGCCGCGGTGGCCGGCCGGCGCCAGAAAAGCCCGCGGTAATCCTCCAATTGGTCGGCATCGCGTTCCGTATCCGATAGAAGCGCCACTACTCCAAAGGCACCCAGGCTGGTAATAAAATAAGCCACCAGGTAAAAACTTACTGCCTCTACCCCCAGCCGGTTGCCGGCTAAAAACGCTACTAAAATATAACCTAAATGCGCAATAGAAGAGTAGGCGAGTAAACGCTTGATATTTTTCTGCCGGAGGGCCAATAAATTACCCGCCAGCATCGAGGCAATGGCAATTATGGTAAAAATTAAAATCAGCGATGGATACCGGTAACCGTCGGTTTGGGTAAAAAAGCGAATCAATAGGGCCATCATGCCGCCTTTCGATACGGTGGCAATAAAGGCGGTTACCGGCGCGGGCGCGCCTTCGTACACATCGGGGGCCCACATATGAAAAGGCACAATGCCCAGCTTAAAGCCAATTCCCACTAGCATTAGTCCAAAACCAGTTAACAGCAAAAGCGGCAACTCCTGCACCGTGGTGAGATAAGTGCCCAGACCCGAGAAAGCCATGGTACCAGTTACGGCATAAATCAGGGCCATGCCAAACAACAAAAAGGCCGAGGACATGGCCGCCAGAATAAGGTATTTAATACCGGCTTCGTCGGAGCGCTCCCGGGTGCGCAGGTAAGCAATAAGTGAATAAAGCGCTACACTTAATATTTCGAGTCCCAGGAACAGCGCCATAAAATGCTGGCTGATAACCAGTACACAAGCCCCGAGCGTTGCCAGCACCAGCAGGAGGTAATATTCTTCTTTCCGTTCTTCCCGCTGCTCAAAATAAGCATACGACACCAAAGTAACGAACAGCGAAGTAAGCAATATTAATCCCAGGTTAAATATGGCCCACCCATCCATGATAAAAAAAGGCGGAATCTCGTAAGTGCTTCCCCGGAGCTGAAGCAAGGTGAATACGGCCAGCAGATGCGCCGCAATGGTAATCCCGAATATTACCTTATGGTTACGTTTTACCGCCACCACCAGCATGTTTACAATAGACGCCCCCACCAGAATGAGCAGCGGCATCAGGAAATAAATATCACTTAAGCGCATGGATTCCTCCTTTCGTGTTTAGCAGTTTTATGGTGTCCGGGGGCAGGGTTTGCAGGGTAAGGCGGTCCGGAATGGCCGTTTTGATAGGTGGCTTCTGGTAGGCTTCCAATTGCTCATCCAGCGAAGGTTTGGCCCGGTCCAGGAAGGGTTGCGGGTATAAACCCAGCCAGAGTATAGCCACGACCATAGGTATTGAGATAAGCATTTCCCGGGAAGACAGGTCGGTTAGCACCTTTTCGTTAGTATTTTTACCCAGGAATATTTTCTGCA
>JAQBNV010000652.1 GCA_028288395.1 Adhaeribacter sp.
CAGCACGTTCATGAGCGTAGATTTGCCCACGTTCGGTTTCCCGATGATGCTGACAAAGCCGGCTTTGTGTGGTTTTTCGCTCATGAATAAATTAAATTATCAGGTTTTAATATAAAATACGCCGCAAGTATTTTTGCAGTTTAGTTCAGGGGTGCAAAAGTACGACATTTTAACCGGTTTTCGGCAGAAGATTTAAGTGGCGTCGAAAACGGCACCCCGCCGGGCAATTTATCCTATTCAAAACTAATTTTGACCTAAACCTGTTTATCTTTGCATTCCTATTTCTGTATTTAACTATGGCTACTTCCCCTCTCGGAAAAATTGGTGTTTTATTAATCAATCTGGGCACGCCCGATACCCCCGAAACCCCTGATGTTCGAAAATATCTCCGGGAATTTTTGATGGATAAACGCGTTATTGATATTCCGGCGGTGCAACGCTATTTTCTTATAAATGGCATCATTGCGCCTTTCCGGGCACCCAAATCGGCTAAAATATACAAGCAACTCTGGGACGACCGCGGCTCGCCGCTTTTGTATTATGGCCACGACCTGCGCGATTTACTCCAGGCAGAATTAGGCAACCAATATGTGGTAACCTTAGGCATGCGCTACCAGAACCCCAGCATCAAAAGTGCATTGGAAGAACTACGCGACCAGCAGGTAGAACGGATTATTGTGCTGCCGCTTTACCCGCAATACGCCTCCGCCTCCACCGGCACCTCGCATGACATGGTGATGGAAATTGTAAAAGACTGGTGGATAGTACCGAGTATTAATTTTATCAGTACTTTCTGCGATGATCCGTTATTCATTAAAGCTTTTGCCGAAATTGGCCGGAAACATTTAGAAGCCAGAAAATACGATCACGTGGTTTTCAGCTACCACGGCCTGCCCGAACGGCATATACTCAAAGGCAGCACCAAAAATTACTGCAAACTGGGCTCTTGCTGCAATACGTATCACAAATTAAACCGCTATTGTTACCGGGCCCAATGTTTCGAGACCTCGCGTTTATTAGCTAAAGAGTTAGGCCTGGCTACCGATGGATACACGGTGGCTTTTCAGTCCCGGTTAGGCAAAGATCCCTGGCTGAAACCCTACACCGACGAAGCGTTGAAAGAGTTACCGGCCCGGGGTATTAAAAATGTATTGGCTTACAGCCCGGCTTTTGTGGCCGATTGTCTGGAGACAACAATTGAAGTAGGAGTAGAATTTAAGGAGCTGTTTGAGGCAGCCGGCGGGGAGCACTGGCAATTAGTAGAAAGCCTGAATACGCACCCGTTGTGGGTAGAAGCCGTAAAGCAAATGGTTTTGCGGAATTAAAAGTACAATATGCTGGCCTTAGCGTTACAAGCACCATTATGCTTATGCCAGCATTAGCATAATGGCAGCACCTTCTTTCCTAAATTTTTTTCAGGTTGGTCCATTTATCAGTTAGCACAGGCTCATATTGCCGGAGTTTTTCCAGTAACCGCGGTCCGTCTTCTTCTACGATGAGGCTGTCCCGGCGCTCCTGGCGCAGAAAACCCTCGGCTACGCAAGTATCAAACATTTGCAGCAGCGGATTAAAATAGTTGTTTACATTAAGGAAAGAACAAGGTTTTACCAGAATACCCAGTTGGTTCCAGGTAATAATTTCACATATTTCGTCGAAAGTCCCCAGGCCCCCGGGCAGGGCCACAAACCCATCCGATAAACTAGCCATTAAGGCCTTCCGTTCGTGCATGGTTTCTACCACGTGTAACTGCGTCAGGTTTACATGGGCTACTTCCCGCGATATTAAACCTTGGGGTATAACGCCAATTGCAGAGCCGCCCGCCGCCAGCACGCTATCAGCTATCACGCCCATTAAGCCTACATTGCCGCCACCAAAAACCAAAGTAATTGCTTCCTGCGCCAGCAGCTCGCCAAAAGATTTGGCTGCCGCCGCATACACCGGATTATTGCCCATATTGGCTCCACAAAATACCGCTATACTTTTCATTCTTCTTTACCCGATAAGTGCTTATTAATTTAACTTTAATAAATATTAAAAATAATTAAGGCTCTGTTTTAGGTCCCTTATGCTTATCTGCAAAATACTATTCTACTTCTGGTTATCAGTTATCAAAAGGCCGCACGGCGCAACCGATCGTTTATGGCCCGCCCCAGCCCTGCTTCCGGCAGCAATTCTGCTAAAATTATATTAATGGGCTGGGTGTCCAGGTAGCGAAGGCCGGCAAACAGGTTACGGGCCGCTTCGTAAATATTTCCGGCGGCAGATAATTGCACCTGCTGCCGGGCCGGCACGCCGGCAAATTCTTCGGAGAAAGAGAGAACCCCCACTTTATCTGGTTCATACTGCTGGAGCATTTGGTTAATATTACCAATAATAACTCTTTTACTGGGCGCGTAATGGCTACTGAGCATACCCGGCGCTTGGGGGTTAGAGCTCGACGTCTTTACCCGTTTGACCGGCTTGCCCAGTACCTTTTCTATTTCTTCTAAAGCCAGGCCTCCCAGCCGTAATATTTCGGGTTCGCCGTCGGCAAAGCTAATTATAGTTGATTCAATGCCTACTTTACAGGCACCGCCATCCAGGATATACGGAATTCTATCGCCAAGTTGCTTATTTACATGTTGGGCGGTAGTAGGACTTACATACCCAAACGGATTAGCGCTGGGTGCAGCCAACGGAAAAAATATTTCTTTTAATAAAGCTAAGGTCAGCGGGTGGTCCGGAATGCGCACGCCCACCAAATCGTTACCCGATGTTACCAGCAAAGGCACCTGGTTCGAACGGGGCAATAGGAGCGTTACCGGACCCGGCATAAACGCTTCGGCCAACTGGTAAGCCTGGTCCGGAATAGCAGTAGCAACCTGGGTAAAATTTTCTATGCTGTGGGTATGCACAATCAGCGGATCAAAAGAAGGGCGGTTTTTGGCTTCGAATATTTTTAGCACGGCCGTTTCGGAGAAGGCATTGGCCGCCAGCCCGTACACGGTTTCGGTAGGAATAGCCACCAGTTGCTGTTGGTTTAGCAAAGCCGCTGCTTTGGTAATATCCGTACCTATTTCTGCCATATCATTTAACCGTGCCCCAAAGGTAAATAATTTATAATAGTAAAGCCCGTCTGGGAAAAGAACAGGCTTTATTATTTATACGGGCAGGAAGCCCTAAACTGTTTTCTTTTTATACACACTGGCCAGCTTTTCCACCACGTAATCAATCTCTTCGGGCGTATTGTATTTGCTCATCGAGAAACGAATAGCGCCCCGGTTCGGATCAGAATCTATGGCCTGCAATACGTGCGAACCAATATTAGATCCACTCGTACAGGCGCTCCCTCCCGAAGCGGATATTTTATTTATATCGAGGTTAAAAAGCAGCATTTCGTTTATTTCGGAAGCTGGCAAACTAACGTTAAGCACAGTATAAAGGCTTTTATCTGCTTCGGCCGAATAACCGTTAAATTGTACATCCGGCACATTCCGGAGCAATCCAGTCATTAACCGATCTTTCAGTTCCTGAATATGTTTATGCTGATCGGCCATGTCGCGGTACGCAATTTCCAGCGCTTTTGCCAACCCAATGATGCCATACACATTTTCGGTGCCGCCCCGCATATTACGTTCCTGCGCCCCACCATGAATAAAAGGTGGCACTTTAACCGCGGCATTGGTATAAATAAAACCTACTCCCTTGGGCCCATGAAATTTATGCGCCGACCCTACCAGGAAATGTACCGGCGTTTTTTGCAAATGATGGGGGTAGTGCCCCATGGTTTGCACAGTATCGGAATGAAATATCGCTCCGTATTTTTTACAAATTTCGCTGATGGCCGCAATGTCGTTGATATTGCCAATCTCGTTGTTGCCGTGCATGATAGATACCAGCGTCAGGGGCTTGCCCTGCAGCAACTGTTCCAGGTATTCCAGATCCAGACCGCCTTTTTCATCGTGCTTCACAAAACTTAGTTCCAGCTCGCCAGTTCTCTGCAGGTATTCTAAAGAGTGCAGTACCGCATGGTGCTCCAGCGGCGAACTAATGGCGTGCTTAATTCCGAGGCTGCGCACGGTACCAAATATGGCCGTATTATCGGCTTCGGTACCGCCCGAGGTAAAGAATATTTCGGCCGGAGAAGTATTTAACAATTGGGCAATCGTTTTCCGGGCTCGTTCTATGGCGGCGCGCACCTGCCGGCCATGCGTATGAATAGACGACGGATTCCCGAAATGCTCCAGCATAAAAGGTGCCATTGCTTCAAAAACCTCTTTATCCAGGGGCGTTGTAGCAGCATTATCGAGGTAAACGTGCATTTATTTTTAGTTGAAAGTTTAGAGTTATGCGTTAAAAGTTAATATTTAAATTAAACTATTAGTATCAAAGCGTAACCACATGAAGAATCAGAAGCGTTTTAAGTAAATTATCCCTGAAACTTGATTTTTACTTTTTGTACTGAACTCTTAACTCAATCAAGAATTAATAATCTCCTTGATATCGGCAATAATTTTGTTGGCTAAGTGATCGGCGGTCACAATGGCGTCCGATTCAGCATAAATCCTGATAATCGGTTCGGTGTTGGATTTCCGCAAATGAACCCACTCTTTATCGAATTCGATTTTCACCCCATCGATGGTATTTATCGGTTGCTTGGCATATTTCTTCTGAACTCTCACCAATACCGCATCCACATCAATGTCGGGCGTTAATTCAATTTTATTTTTAGAGATGTAATAATTAGGATAAGTACCTCTTAACCGGCTGGTGGTTAAACCCGATTTGGCCAGGTAAGTCAGGAATAAAGCAATACCTACTAAGGCATCACGGCCATAGTGTAATTCGGGGTAAATAATACCGCCATTGCCTTCACCGCCAATAACGGCCTGCTGCTCCTTCATCAGGTTAACCACGTTAACTTCGCCAACTGCGGCGGCGGTGTACTGGCCACCGGCTTTCTCAGTAATGTCCCGTAAGGCACGCGTGGAGGAAAGATTAGAAACGGTATTGCCTTTTGTGTGCTGCAGCACATAATCAGCTACGGCCACCAGCGTATACTCCTCGCCAAACATGCTGCCGTCTTCGCAAACCAGCGCGAGGCGGTCTACATCCGGGTCCACTACAATACCCAGGTCGTAGCGGCCTCTTTCGATCATTTTAGATATTTCGTGCAGGTTTTCGGGTAAGGGTTCCGGGTTATGCGGAAAGTTACCGTCGGGTTCGCAGTATAGTTTTTCGATTTGGGTTACCCCCAGCGCCTCTAACAACATGGGCACAGCAATACCGCCTGTGGAGTTTACGGCATCTACCACAATTCTGAAATCGCGCGCTTTAATGGCTGCCACATCTACCAACTTCAAATCCAGAATGGCTTTGATATGCCGGCGGAGGGCGCTTTCGCTCTGGCTATATTTACCTAATTTATTTACCGGGGCAAAATCAAATGCCTCATCCTCGGCCAGTTGCAACAATAACTTTCCTTCTGTATCGGATATAAATTCGCCTTTGTCGTTTAATAACTTTAAGGCATTCCACTGCTTGGGGTTATGGCTGGCGGTTAAAATAATTCCGCCGCCGGCTTTTTTAGCCGGTACGGCCATTTCTACGGTAGGCGTAGTAGATAAGCCCAGGTCCACTACATTAATTCCCAGGCCCTGCAGGGTAGCACAAACAAGTTTATTAACCATGTCGCCGGAGATACGGGCATCGCGCCCCACTACCACCGTGTTATTCTGAGTCGTTTGCAATACCCAGGTGCCAAATGCAGCGGTAAACTTTACCACATCCAACGGCGTTAATGCCTCGCCGGCTTTGCCGCCAATGGTACCTCTTATACCTGATATAGATTTTATTAAAGCCACTTTACTTAATTTTTTTGCACAAAAGTACTTAATAGAATATTAAGATTACCAGAAATATTCATCTACTTCCGGGTAACAGAAACGAAAAACGGCTTTATTGACTTTAAATCGCCTCACTAAATTTCTGAAAAAAACAAAAACTTTTATGGAATCCGCGACGGTCTGCATCTTATTAGTATAAATTGCACCAATGCGGCCGGTTAAGCGTTATTACCCCGTTTACAAACCTACTCCGCCGAGATGTAATTTATAAGCAATGGAACACCCTGAAGAAGAAAAAGAATCAGTAAGAGCAAAACAGTTACAGGCCTTTAACCGGCTATTAGATGTAATGGACGACCTGCGGGAAAAGTGCCCCTGGGACCAGAAACAAACCATTAGCAGCCTGCGACATTTGACCATTGAAGAAACCTACGAGCTTTCGGATGCCATTATGCGCAACGATATGCAGGACCTGAAAAAAGAAATAGGCGATGTAATGTTGCACCTGGTGTTTTACGCCAAAATAGCATCTGAAACAAACACGTTTAACCTGACCGAGGTGCTAGATTCTTTATGTGACAAACTGGTATTCCGGCACCCGCATATTTACGGCGACACGACAGCAACCACAGAAGAGGAGGTAAAACAAAATTGGGAAAAACTTAAAATTAAAGAAGGTAATAAATCGGTATTGGGCGGCGTTCCGGTTGCATTGCCCGCATTGGTAAAAGCCATGCGTATTCAGGAAAAAGCCCGCGGGGCCGGTTTCGACTGGGAAGAAAAAGAACAGGTCTGGCAAAAAGTACAGGAAGAACTCCGGGAGTTTGAACAAGAGTTTAACCTGGCCGATACTTCCAGCATAGACTTAGACAAAGCTACCGGCGAGTTTGGTGATTTATTATTTTCGCTGATAAACTTTGCCCGCTTTATACAGATTAACCCCGAAGAAGCGCTCGAAAAAACAAATTTAAAGTTTATCAAACGTTTTCAGTTTATGGAACAGGAATCAGCAAAAGAAGGCAAAAACCTGGCTACCATGTCGCTGGTCGAAATGGACGTTTATTGGGAGAAAGCAAAAAATATCAGAAGTTAGCAACGGTTTGGTTTAAAGCGGCAGCAATCCTAATAAATATTGTTTAATTAAAGGTATTTTAAGTTAAACTTTGTACCCTAATGCTAGTATAACTACTAGTTTTGCTTATTTTGGGTTAAATATTTACCTAAATTACTTGAAATTTTTATAATATTTTTTGAGCAAAGTCAAATTTTTACTAATAAATCATACCTTTTTTTAGCTCGATATCAAAAACATACTGTATTTGTTAAACTCTGAATGAAAACGTCAAAAACGGTGTTTTGTGGGATATTTGATTTTAATTAGGTTTGTAAACTAAAGCAAGCGCGGAAATAATGTAAAAAAAGAATATTTATTCGGTTTAACTGCTTTGATCTTTCAATCTCTTTTACATATTTGCATAAACAATAAACCAACGGAGATTAGTTTATACCCAATTAAGTTAACTTTATAACAGGATAATTAAAATTTTAAACCCAAACACAAACAACTAAACTTTAAATTACAACAACAATGGAAAGAAAGAATGTAGTAAGTACGAATGCTCCAAAACC
>JAQBNV010000013.1 GCA_028288395.1 Adhaeribacter sp.
AGATTTAATCTATATTCCTGACTTTACCTGGAAGTTTTCAGATACTTAGCTACTGCCTCTGCTTTACTATTAACTTTTAATTTAGCATACAGATTTTCTACATGGGTGCGTACAGTACTCATGCTGATACTCATTTCCTGTGCTACCTCTTTGTAAGAGAGTCCTCTTACCAGGGCACTTAATAATTCATTTTCCCGGGGGGTGAGGCCATCGTGCGAGAGTTGAGCAATGTTATTTTGCCGAAATACCAAAAATAATTGAGAAGCAACCTGCGGAGTAATGGGAGCCCCTCCTTTGTAAGTTTCAATAATAGCCAACTCGATTTCAGAAGCAGGAGTCGTTTTTAAAATGTAACCACTGGCCCCATTGGCAATCGACTCAAATAAATTTTCATTATCACTAAAAACCGTACACATTAATATTTTTATGTGCGGCAAGGCTTTTTTAATAATTTTTAACCCTTCAATGCCAGTAAAGTAGCCCAGGTTAATATCCATTAGCAAAACATCCGGTGTATGTTTTTTACATAAGGACAGGATTTCTTCCTTTTCAAAGGTAGAAAATACGACCTCAATTAAGCCGGTTACCTGAAAGTATTGCAGGAGCGATTCTGTGAAAATATTGTTATCTTCTACTATCCCAAGCTTTATTTTTTGCTGCATAAAGTTTCCGTATTATTTTGCCGGCCGTTGCTCTTCAACCTCAAATTCAAAGTGAGAGGCCGGTCCACTGGCATCACTTCGAATCGCTAACATTCCTCCACCGTACCGGACGCACTTTTTAAATTAAATAAACCATTATCCCATTAACTTTATCCGGCTCAAAACCTATTCCATCATCTTTGATTATCAATACCAGTTTCCGCTGTTTATACAAACTACTAACCCATATGTTTTTACATTTAGCATGTTCTACCGCATTGTTCAGGCATTCTTTAATTAGCAGATATATATTTGCGCAACTGCAAGTCTAAAGATCCTTTTTCAACTTCTTCGGCAATATCAAAATATAATGTGATATTCTTATTTAGAACTGCATTGGCCGCACACTGGTAAGCTCTTTGCCACATCTACCGGTTTCATTATTCTGCGATTGAGTCATCCATACAACATCATGCACCTCATTTACCATTTGGCGTGCCGACTGGCTAATTTTATCTAAGATAGTGGTGATACCGTAGGTATTTTGCTGCTGGTTATATTTTCGTCTCTATATAGCTGTAAACAGAGATACCGGTGAGGGTAGCGGCCATATCTTCCTGCAGTTCTCTGGAAATTGTGGCTTTCATTTGGGCCAGATTTTCCTTTAATTTTTCATTCTCTTGCATTTGCTGAAGCAGCTTTTGCTGGGAAACATTCCGCTCCTGTTCGGCAAGAAGTGATTTATACGAAAGGCCGGCCGTAAAACAAAGTACTTCCAACAGCACGCCCAGTTCTGTTAACATAAGAGAATGCTTAAAATCAGGCAATAAGCCTTTTAGGTGCAAAACAGCTGCTACCAGCCTGTTCCTTTTGGCAAACATATTCCAAATCAGTACAATACTAATAACCCCCAGAATAGCGGAAAAGGCGTACTGGAAACTAGCCGGTAACAAAGACTGGTAAAAAGTTAAACTTATAATATTGAGTAATATAAAACTGAGAATAAAATATTCGGCAAACTTTAAGTACGTCAGGGGCATTACATTGGTCAGAATATAATTAAGCCCGTTGTGGAAAAAAGGTAGCTGCCATACTCTCACCCCATCTTGTATAACATAATGGTTTTGTAAAGAAATTAGAGAATAGCCGTTAGCAGGTAGGCACTATAAAAGAGATACTCTTTTCACTTGTGGTTATTGTAAAAGTCAAAGCCAATATTAAATAATTGGGTAAATAGTACTCCCTAAAAAAAACATTGAAAAATAAAATCCAGGTTATTATGCTGAATGGGGTTTTGGATAAACATTAATTATGTAAAAAAGAAGTAATAGATTAAGGTACCGAAAGGTTCTTTCCCGATTAAACTACCCGGTAATTACGCATACATACTTACATCTTTTACTTCCGGCAATGCTTCAGCGGCCATTTTGGGCATGATAAGGGAAAAAGAACTACCTAAGCCTTCTGTGCTTTCTACCGCTATTTGGCCATGAAGGCTTTCCATCAATTCTTTGCAAAGCAATAAACCCAGGCCGGTGCCTTTTTCTTTAGAAGTGCCTAAGGTTGAAAAACGCTGCCCCGTAAAAAGTTTAGCAAAGTTCTTATCAGGAATGCCCAATCCGTTATCATCTACAAATAAGGTGATGGTATGCGACTGTTCTTCAACGCGCAGACGTATTTCCCCACCCTTGGGCGTAAACTTGACTGCATTTACCAATAAATTACGGATTATGAAATTCAGCCGTTCTTTGTCGGTTAGAATGATACTATCATCCAAAATATCATTAATAATCCGGATGTCTTTCTTATTTGCTTCGGCGGTTACCAGTTCTATGTTATTTTCGGCCTGAAAGTATAGATCGGTAAGCTCCAGATTTAATTTATCGCCGGTTAATTGCGCTTTCGACCAAAATAATAAGTTATTGATCATATTGGTAATCAGGTTTATTTCCTGGCCGAAAATTTCAAAAACCGGTTTTATTTCGTCTGAAGTCAGGGGTTTTACTTGCAGCAGGTTTATAAAACCGGTAATCGAGATAAATGGGCTTCTCAGGTCATGCGAGATAATAGAAAATACTTTATTCTTAAAACTATTATCTTTCTCTAATTGCTCATTTTGGCGTCTAAGCATTACCGATTGAGCTGAAATCTCTTCTTTTTGCCGGTTAATTTCTTTATTCTGCAGCTGCATCTGGTTATTGGCTTCCTGTAGTTTTTGGTTGGCAATTTTTAAGTTTTGCTTATTAACATAAAACAACAACGTTAATATCAACAGTACTATCAGCAAGGCTCCGCCAGAAATTATTTTCATTTGCTGATGCCGGAGTTTTAACTCCTGCTTTTCCGACTCGGCTTTTAAGGTTTTATTTTCGAGTTCTTTTTTATGCGTTTCGTACTTTATTGCCACCTCCGCAACTACTTTTTTCTGACTTTCCTGGTTTAGAATTTCATTATGCTCCTGAAATACAGATAAATATTTATAGGCTTGTTCATAATCATTTCTGGCCCGGTATAATTTCTGCAATAATTTGGCCGATGCCGCTATTTTCTTACCGGATGCTGATTTAAGGGCCATGGCATAACTTTGCTTCGCATATTTTAATGCCTCTCGGGAGCGGCCGGTCGCCTCGTATAATTCCGCAATGCTGCCCAAGGTGGCTATCTTAATCATGTCATTATTTATTTCATCGTGGATGCGTAATGACTGAAATAGATAAGGCAGCCCTTTTTCCGGTTGCCCCAGATTAATATGTACATAACCGATGTTGTGTAAACTTATTCCCAAATATCGCTTATCGTCTACCTTTTCCTGGATTGTAGCAGCTTTTCGGAATAGTCCCAATGCTTTCTGGTACGATCCCGCATCTTCGCAGATATTTCCTAAACTATTGTAAACCTTACTTATGGCAAGTGAGTCATTGGTTTTACGGGCATATTCCAAAGATTTCTGATAATGCTGAATAGCCCGGTCGGGATCCTTTAAATCCCGGTAAACCACTCCCAGATTCAAATGACCCTTGGCTACCACCACTGTTTCACCGATATGTTCTCCCAGTTTTAAAGCTTGGTGATAATATTTAAAAGCCTGATCATATTCGCCGGCAATCAGGTAGGAATAGCCAATTAAATTTAAAGCCTGGGCTTTCCCTGCCGGAAATTTTAATTTAGTAGCTAATTGTTCGGCGATTAAAGCATGCTCTCTCACCTTCTTGTTATCCGTTAAGAAAAAACCTTCGCTCAAACTATTTATCAATACAACCCTGGCAGAATCATTTTTGGCGTTCTCTAATTCCTTTAGTATATCGTCTGCTGATTTATGGTGTGCCTGAAGAAGCGTGGGGAAGAGCAAGAGCACAAATAATACTATTTTCATACAACCAGTATAAACGAGAATGAACAAGAATAAACCACAGGGTCCGGGTAATGGGGGTTAAAAAAGCGCCGTAAGATTACAATAAAGCCGACCAAATCGACTTATAATTGCATTATGCCATAAAAATAATTATAATTTTATAAATCTCAATTTTATTTTGAATTACTCCACTTTATATTGAAAGATTGATACACCTATCAATCTTTCACGGGCAGGGTAACTGATTATTTAAATAAAAACAACCTTTAAGCTTGCCTAGGAGGTGTAACTATTTAATAGCAGAACGGGAGTAATTTAATATTATAGCCCAATCAGATTGGTGACGGCGAAACGTTATTTATAATTTTATATAAACCATCTATCAGGCATTCGTCTAAAAAGAACGGCACGAACAAATGCCCGGGCCGTTCTTTTTAGACGAATATTTCTGTTTAATATCCTGGGTTCTGAGGTGCTAGGTTTGGATTTATTTGCAATTCGCTCCGCGGTATTGGCATCAGGTAATCGCGGTTTGGATCGAAGTTCGGATGCGGCTCCAGTGAGCTAGGCCCCTTAAAAACCTGTTCGCCTAATTTTCGCCGTTTAATATCATACCAGCGCTTGTATTCAAAGGCTAACTCCAGGCGTCTTTCTTCCAGCACCAGGTTAATAAATTGATCTTTGCTTAAGCCGGGCGCCACATTGGCTGGAAAGTTGGTTTGCCGACCAGCCCAGTTTCAGGCCCGCGCCCGTACCTCATTTACATAACCGATAGCTTCGGCAGTGGCGCCGTTCACCTCTCCGGCGGCTTCGGCGGCTATCAAAAGCACCTCAGCGTACCGCATGGCAGCATAATTATGATCAGAGTAGCGACCTTCAGAGTTTGATCTTCCCGTAAAGTGGGCATATTTGGCAATATGGGGCCGTTTAGTATTCACAAAGACCGTATATGGCTGTAAAACACCGCCAATCATAGCACGGTCATCCATGCTTACTTCTTTCCGGTAATCCCGGGAATCCCAGGTATTGTAAACCGCCATCGAAGGCACGGCAACACGCCAACCACTCTTAGGGGCATCGGCACCCCGTATGCCGGTCATGGGCGCCATTATATCATCATTGGCCCCGCCATCGCCACTTACTAATCCCAGAAAATCGATGGCAAAAATATGCTCTTGCAGGTTACCGGGTTGCGGTGCCCGGAACAAGTCCGGGAAATCAGACACCAAGCCATAGCCGAACTTTGTTTTATTATCAATTACATACTTGGCTTCCTTATAGGCTTTCGGGTAATCTTGCAGGGTCAGGTGCACCGAGGCCAGGTAAGAGGCAGCCGTACCTTTAGAAGGCCGGCTTCTCACGCCCTGGGGCTGTTGGTCGGGTAGCCATTGTTTCGCAAATTCCAGGTCGGAAATTCTTTTCTGGTACACTTCCGCCTACGGGGTTTTGCTAATATCTTTTACGGTGCTGGGGTCGGTAATTAAAAAATCAATGTAGGAATGTCGCCGAACACCTGCACCAGGTGAAAATAGCTGAAAGCCCGTACAAATCGTGCCTCTGCTATTAAGGGGTTTATTTCATTTTCCGGCAATTTCAAAGATTCGGCTCCCGCAACCGCCGCATTAGCGGCACTGATAACCTGGTACCAAACCGGCCAGAACTGATTTACCATGTTGTTGTTATCATCCATGTTAAAATCGTTTACCTGCTGCCTTTCGGCCGGCGTACCACGGTCGCCAATATCGGCCATATCGCCGCGCAACAACAGGGCCGATACAAACTGCCGGCTGTAGAGCCGTTCGGTGGCTATCCAGCCATAAGCGCCAAAAAAGGAGCATTCGCCCAGCAGGTTAAGTATTGATTCACAATCTGTTAAAGTTAGCTCCTTTATTTCCCAAGAAACCGGTGGGGATGGAAAAAAGAAGTTAAACGGACGTAAACGGCACATTATAACCGATACCTTAGGTTTGGTATGGGGGGTGGTAGTACATGCGGCCAACAAAGCTGATGGCGTGATGGCAGAGCGGGTGGTAGCACCTTTGTTAGGTTATCTAGTTCTGCCCCACCCCACAGGCTGCCATCGGGCAAATACCAGACGGTTATAACCTTTACGCAGCCCTCGCCGTCGAAAAAAGGCGTACAGGCACCTTGCAACTAGCCATTCACCCGCTTCAGCATTACCCGTACTATCCGGTCCTGGTTCATTTCGCCCACAAAAAGCTGGCCGGCAAACGGGCCAAATTCATCTCCGGTATAATAAAAAAACCGATTGGATAATTGAATTAACCATAATACCGTGCTGAAATAATACAACAGCCCGCGTCCGTTTATTATTTAATTCCGGCACGGGTACTTCAAAAGGGCTGCTAACCGGCCAGTTCTGCTCCCCGGCCAGACTGGCCGGGTGGCCGGTAGCACCGCCCCTCCGGCACCTGGTACAACGGACTGGTTCCGACCCAACCGCCCTGGTTATCGGTTAGCTTCAATTTTTTGTCTACCCACTTACCGGCCGTAGCGGCATAACTAACACCATGGGTGGATGGCCGATAAACCAAACTTTTTTTGCCGCCTTCAGGTATGCGGAAAGTGCGGATTAAGCCGGTTCCATCTTCTGTGGGCCTGATTAGTTCGTATACCGAAATCCCATTTAGGGTATAATGAAATTAGGGATAGCGATCTATCAATTGATATCCTTTGAACGCCACCACCGGTATATTTTCTGATTGGCTCAGGCGGAGCGGGTATTCTGATTTATCCCGGTAAAAAATCTCGCCTATAACCCGGCCGTAAGAATCACCTTTGCCTTTCCAGGAATCTGTATTATCCAGAAAGCCCCCCTGCCAGGCATATAACAGGCGGCAGGTACCAGCACCAACAGTAAGA
>JAQBNV010000057.1 GCA_028288395.1 Adhaeribacter sp.
AATGAGTACACTTACCGCTTCAACCGACATAAAATGAAAGAAGGTATTTTTGAAAATCTCATCAATCGGATGCTCGCCGCACCTCCACATACCTACAAAATGATTATTAGTTAAATGCCTAGTTCAATCAGTTTTTAATAATCTTGGCTCGGATTGTGGGGGGGGGGGAATTAGGCCGGTCTCTTAGCGTAATTTCGATGCTGGTACCCTGGCCGGCCCGCGAATCGATTTTTATTTTGCCATCTAACAACTTTACCCGGTTGTAGATGCTGCTCAAACCAATGCCTTTGCCGCTTTTCTTTTCGGCTAAATTAAACCCAGTGCCATTGTCCTGCACGCGTAAGTAAAGCAGCCCTTTTTTATTTTCCATTTCGAGGTGGGCTTCCGAAGCGCCCGAATGCTTCATAATATTATTCAGCAACTCCTGGATGATGCGGTACAGCGATATTTCTACCAGGTCGTCGAAACGTCCTTCCAGGTCTACCAGATCGTACGTTATTTTTAAGGAAGGACTATTGAGCCGGGTAATTAATTCTTCGAAAGCGGTTTTCAGGCCAAAATCGCGCAGAATAGCTGGCGTTAACTCAAAGGAAATATTGCGGGTAGAGGCTATAGCCTGGTCCAATAAATTGTTTATCTGCTCTTTTACTTCTTTTTGAGTAGCCTGTTTCGGTTCCAGGTAATCGAGGTTTAGTTTGGCGGCGTACAGCAACTGGCCCAGCCCGTTGTGCAGCGCTTCGGAAATACGCTTGCGTTCAGCTTCCTGGGTTTGCAAAACCGTTTTCAGGTTTTTTTTCTGCTGGGTTAAACGCAACTGAATATTAGCTTCTTCGGCTTCTTTTTGTTCGTGAATATCGGTGCCGGTGCCCACCCACATATATATATCACCGGCCTGGTTGTGGCAGGGCACGGCTTTGAGCAGGTGCCAGCGGTATTCGCCATCGGCCTCACAACGAATCTGGATTTCGGTTTTGAAAATGGTTCCGTCTTTTAGCGCTGCCCTGAATAAACTTAAAAATTCCTCCTGTTCTTCCGGATGAAAGGCCGTTATCCAGCCCTGTCCGCAGGATGCTTCGTAATCCAGGCCGGTATAAGTGTGCCAGTGGTTATTAAAAGAGTTTGCGGAGCCATCGGGTAGGTTGGTCCAGGTGATATGGGGAAAAGCCTCTAATAATACCCGGAACCGCTCCACGTTTTGCCTGATTTCTTCCTGTTGCTGGAGTAACTGCTGCTCGGCCGTTTTACGGGCGGTAATATCCTGCAGGGTAAGCACCAGGCCATCATCCAGTTGCAAGCCCGTAAGGCGTATCCACCGGCTGTTACCTTCCACTGCCAGTTGCAATTGTTCTAAATCCAGGGTTTCGCCGGTTTCTATCACCCGTAAATAATGCTCGAACAAGCCCTGTTGCAGGAGAGCCGGGTATCTTTTACCTAAAGGTTTGCTTAATAATTGGTCGTCGTTTATTCCCAGCAACGTTTCGGCTTTTTTATTTAGCAGGGTACATTCAAAATCAACCACCACCTGCAGGCTGTTGCGCACTGCCTTTAGCGATAGGATGGCATTAGGCGAGCTATCGAGAATGCCGGCCTGCATCAAATACAAAGTTTTGAGCTCGTTAATGGGAATAAAAATAATAATAGCGCCCTCTACACCTTTCTCCTGCGATAGGTAAGGCAATATCCGCAACTGGTACCAGAGGCCATTTTCATGCTGAATTTCCCGCTCAAGGTTAATTTTTTGTTCAATAACCTGCTGAATATCGCGGATTAAGCCTTCGTGCAGGATGTTATTGGATATCTGGTGAATGGAACGGCCGATATCGCTGTCGATTAGGTTTATCTGGTGGGTGGCGGCCGGGGTAAATTTACGGATAATTAGCTGGCGATCAACGAAAATCTGGCCAATATCGGTGCTGCGGAAGAAGTTGTTCAGGTCATCGTCCAGCTCCATCAGGGCTTTGATTTTGTATTGGTGTTCGCTGTTTACCGTATGCAGCTCTTCGTTCAGCGATTGCAGTTCCTCATTGGTGCTTTGCAGCTCTTCGTTCGAAGATAACAGCTCTTCGTTGGTGCTCTGGAGTTCTTCGTTAGCGGTTTCCAGCTCTTCTACCACCGATTGTAAATCTTCTTTGGTATGCTGAAGTTCTATTTCGAGTTCGTGCACCCGGGTTTCGTAATGCGCTTCGTCCCAGATTGCCGGCGGCGCTACTGTCTGCAGATTGGTGCTTCCGGCTTCGTTAAACAAAACCAGGATAAAGGGCTGTAGATTTTTTTTGTCTTTCAGGTAAGGCTTTACCACTACATTAATATGTCGCACCTGGTTATTTTCGCGGATCTGCAAACCGGTAGTCGTTATTTTTTCTTTTTCCCGGACTGCCTGGCGCAATATGGTGCCCAGCTGCAGCGCCAGGTCGGAGGGGACCAGCTTTAGCAGGTTAAAAGTAAGCTGCCGGGCCGGCAAAGTCAGGTAGCGAGTGTAATCGCCGTATCCCCCGATTACGTCATAGTTTTCGTCGATGTAAACGGCAGCATAGGCAAACTCTTCCAGAATGGTTTCGTTCAGGACGTTGGCAAGATGTTGCTGCCCCTGGTTTTTGGATATTATTTCGTGCGGTGGTAATGGCAGGGGCACCTGCTGTTTCCGGCTGATGCCCGAACTCACAAAGTTTTCCATGCCCAAAGAACGAGCCTGTACCGTATTCCGGAATATTTTCCACTTCTTATGCACTTCGGCAAAGGCCTTCAGGTCGCCGAGGCTTTCGCTGGGGCCCAGAAACAAATAACCACCTAACTGCAGGGCGTAATGAAATTTAGTAATTACTTTTTTCTGCAGCTGAGGCGTTAAATAAATAAGCATGTTACGGCAACTTACCAAATCCACTTTACTAAATGGCGGATCGTTGATGAGGTTATGCGGGGCAAAAATGACCATGCGCCGCACCCGCTGGGTTATCCGGAATTTACCTTCTTCCGGTACAAAAAACTTGTTCCGTCGTTCAGGCGATATTTCCGAAAGGCTGCCTTCGGGATAAAGAGCTTTGCTGGCAAAATCCAGCGCATCGCGGTCGATGTCGGAGGCAAATATTTTAACTTCCAGTTCTTTGTTTACGCTGTCGAGGTACTCCCGTACCAAAATAGCCAGCGAGTACGCTTCTTCGCCGGAAGAGCAGCCCGCCACCCAGATGCGCAACTGATCCGATATATTTTTATCTTCTACCAGGGTTGGTATAACCTGACGGCCGATAATCTCAAAAGCTTCGGCGTCGCGAAAAAATTTGGTAACCCCAATCAAAAACTCTTTGGCCAGTGTTTCTACTTCCTCGGCGTGCAACTGTAGGTAATCGAGGTAATTTAATAAAGAACTTGAATTGGTTACAGCCATGCGCCGGGTGATGCGCCGGATAATGGTAGGCCGTTTATAATTAATAAAATCGACGCCGGATCGCTCCCGCACCAATTCCAGAATATTCTGAAAAGAGGGTTCGTTCTCGGTTGCCAGATCCGATATAAGTTCGGTGAGGGGATTTACCTTTACATAATTAAATATTTCGTCGGGCATTAATTCGGGTGGCAGAATATGATCGACGTACCCCGAATTAATGGCATTGCGGGGCATCCCGTCGAACTTAGCAGTTTCGGGGTCTTGCACCAACACCATGCCCTGCGCTTTTTTTATTTCTTTTATACCCTGGGTGCCGTCGGAACCCGTACCGGATAATATAACTCCAATGGCTTTGGAACCTTTATCTTCGGCCAGCGATTTGAAAAAAGTGTCGATGGTCCGGTTGGTAACGTTTTCGGTGGTGCGATCCATTACCTGCAGCCGGTTTTGCTGGATGGTAATCTGCTTGCCGGGCGGTAAGACATACACCGAGTTTATCTCTACAACCTGGTCATGCTCGGCATCACGGAATTTTAATGCTTTATGGCGGCTTAATAAGTCGCGCAGCAAGCCGCGGTGCTCCGGCGATAAATGCTGCACAATTACGTACGACACACTATCGCGGGGCACATTGTCGAACAAGGCATCCAGTGCCTGTAGCCCGCCCGCTGAGGCGCCGATGCCTATTACATACGGGTCCTGGGGAGTAGAAGCTTCCAAAGGATAAGCGGCGTATTCGTTAACTTTACTGTCTTTCTTACTCATGTATGCTGCCGTTACAAGCTATAATCCGCAGATTTTATAACCTCTAAATTACTCAGATTTATTATGATTTTCTTCAGCAGCTACGCGTTTCAAAATAATCTATTTAATTTAAGTACTATAATTTGAATACGCTCCGTATTAAACACTTTTCATTGCTTTTAAACAGGATACGAATATACCTGGCTCCTGAGAAAATACGTATAAATAATGTGAGGAGGGGGTTAAAATAATTTTTGCCGGAACGACCAGCCACCCGGTACCGCGCATTTCCGGAAGTTGCTTCTCCGGAAAAAAGGAGATGCAACCTATTGCCTTACCTGAAAGACAAAATAAGATCCCGAATAAGTTCACCTTTGCCAGCCGGCAGCCCCAATAGGGGTTGATAGCTGTTTTTTCATTTATATAAGCGGACATTTAAGTCCTGGAATTCGTAGCCGTCCCTTTTTTATTTGCGTAAGCAAATATTCTTAAACCATCCATAATTATATAAATGCAATTTCCTAACCATAATATAATTGTAATCGGAACATCGGCGGGCGGCATGGATGCAATTACCCGATTGCTGGCGCCTCTACCCGAAGATTTGCCGGCCGCAATATTTATTGTACAGCACCTGGGCGCAGAGTCGTCGGCCGCAGTACTCGTAAAACGGCTGGCGAAGCATACCCGCCTCACCTGCGTTGTAGCCGAACACGGTACCCATATAGCCAAC
>JAQBNV010000079.1 GCA_028288395.1 Adhaeribacter sp.
CATCCGTACGTGCGCGAAGAGTAAAATTAGGGCACATTAATGGTCATAAAAAAGGGTAAACATGTTTTGTTTACCCTTTTTAACTATTTAAATATTCGTGTGCTATTGTATCCATTGTAATTGATTCCGGGAATTTGATGGTATTAAAGAATTAAAAGATTGTTTTTCGGCTTCGTAAAGTTTTTCATATTCATCCTGTGGCAGTTCTTCCCGCAGTGCAATATAGAACTTAGATAGTTCCGGATAATTTTCAAAACGCTCCTGCCGCTCCTGCGGGTTATTCAGATCATAATCAAAAAAATGCTTCATTTCATCGCTTTTAAAAGGTTGATGGATAAATTGTTGGAAGGGGTTGTACTTACTTTAGATTAAAAAGGTTAGGCTTAAACGCATAATTTTTAATTTTAAAGCAAATTCAGGGGTTTGTCCTATCTGTCAGGCCTTTAAGGCCGACGCTATATTCGGTTTTAGCGGCAAACGATTTGGGCGAATTCCGGCGTATAGTAATATTTAAATATTAGATAATGTTTGTTAAGCGCAGCTGGCCTTCGATTTCTCCGCTACACCAGACCGGTTTATGTCAGTGGCGTGCTGCCGGAATCAAACCTGGCAGAAGGGCTATTATGTTTTAAATCAGCGACTGCCTTGCTATAAAGCCTGTTTGGCGAAAGAACAATGGTTGGCGGTACTTGGTAGAGTTAATGTTTTTGCGCATATTTAGTAGCTTATACCAATAGCCGTACCCCAATGTTTACTACCCTGCTCGCACACCAATGGAAAGAATCCCGCCGGTCTTCCGTATTTCAAAAGAGTGTTGCCGTTAATATTATTCTGGGTTTTTTTATCGTTTATTTCCTGCTTAGCTTTTTGGTGTTGGGTTTTTTTATCGATGACTTACTCCGCCAGGTTTATCCCGACCAAAATCCTGTAACGGCTTTTAATGGCTTCCTGCTGTACTTTTTCCTCGTAGATTTGTTTATGCGCTTTATGTTGCAGGATTTGCCGGTGCTGGCTATTCAGCCGTATTTGCATCTGCCGGTAAAAAAGTCCCGGCTCATTCACTATGTTTTGTCGAAGTCGGTGCCCAGCATTTTTAACTTCTGGTCCTTGCTTATCCTGGTGCCGTTTCTGGTTAAAATGCTGGTGCCGGCTTACGGAACTGGGATTGCTGCGATTTGGCTGCTGGCCGTAATGCTGCTGATATTTTTGAATAATTTTGTTCTGATATATTTTAAACGACAGCTGAGCAGTAATCCGAAACTTACCTTGGCGTTTGGAATAGTGGTGCTGGGTCTGATGCTGGCCGATTATTTTGATTTGCTTTCCCTGCGCATTGCTTCGGCGGCGGCTTTTGGGTTTTTACTGGCTCACCCCTGGGCCGTGCTGCTGCCGGCTTTGCTGCTGGCGGGCGTTTATAAGCTAAATTATTCTTTCCTACTGGCCCACACCTACCCCGAAGAAATGGCGGTAAAACAAAATAAAAGCGCCGCTGGCACCGACATCGCCTTCCTGAACCGCTTTGGCGAAACCGGTAAACTCATTGCACTGGAGCTGAAACTGATCTGGCGCCACAAACGCTCCAAATCTGTGGTATTTATGTCGTTGCTGATTCTGGCTTACGGCTTTATATTTTACCCAAACAAGCTTTACCAGGAAGGCTTTGGCATGCTCATCTTTGTGGGAATTATGATGACGGGCATGTTTATGTTTAATTACGGGCAGTTTATTCCTAGCTGGCAGAGCGGCCATTTTGATGCCTTGCTTACCCGGCGCATTTCGCCGTACCAGTTTTACCTCGCTAAATTCTGGTTTTTTGTGCCGGCCAGTCTGGCTGCCTTTCTGGTTACTTTGCCGTACGCTTATTTTGGCTGGAAAGTAGTTCTTATCAACCTGGCTGCTTTCCTGTTTAATATTGGGGTTAATGTATTCGTCGTATTTTATTTTTCGGTGCTGAATACCAGCCGGATCGACCTAAGCAAAAGTTCGGCATTTAACTGGCAGGGCGTAGGCGCTTCTAAGTTTGTGATGATGTTGCCCCTGATTTTGCTGCCCTTGCTTATTTATGCGCCTTTTGGCTTTTTAGGCATTCCTTACTGGGGAATATTTACCATCGGGTTGCTGGGGGTAGCCGGCTTTGCCCTGTACAAACAAATTCTGAAGCGGGTAGCCAAACGCTTTTTAGCGAATAAATATAAAATAGCCACCGGTTTTAGACAGTAAGCAGTTATTAGTATAGTAAAATGTTGATAGAAAAAGATTAGCGACCAACAATCAGCAATTTAACAATCCAACAATTCAAAACAATCAGCAATTATTTATGCCGATGATAGAAGTAAAAAATATTCAGAAAACTTATAACGGCCGCACCGTGGTAAATATTCCGGAACTGGTAATCAGGCCGGGTGAAACCCTGGGGCTGGTTGGCAATAATGGGGCCGGCAAGACTACCTTATTCCGAATGATTCTGGATTTAATCCGGCCCAGTAAAGGCGAGGTGTTTTCGAAAGGCGTAAACGTAGCCCTGCACGAAGACTGGAAAGAATATACCGGCTCGCATCTCGACGAAGGGTTTCTGATCGATTACCTCACCCCGGAGGAATATTTCAAATTTATTGGTGATTTGCACCACTTGTCGGCCGGCGATGTAGCCGAACGATTAGCGCCTTTTCTGGACTTTTTTAACGGCGAAATATTAAACCAGAAAAAATATATCCGTGATTTCTCCAAAGGCAACCAGAAAAAAGTAGGGGTTGCGGCCGCTGCCCTGGCGAATCCCGAAATATTAATCCTCGATGAGCCTTTCGCCAACCTGGATCCTACATCGCAAATCCGGCTGAAAAACCTGCTTAAATTTCTCCGGGAACAGAAAGAAATGACCCTCCTGATTTCCAGCCACGATCTGAGCCACGTAATAGAAGTGTGCGCGCGCATCGTAATTCTGGAAAAAGGCGAAATAGTGCAGGATATGGAAACCACCGAAAATACCCTGCAGGCCTTGGAAGCTTATTTTACCGTGTAAAGCTAACAATGCCTCGGCCATCCTGTTCGGCAAATGCCGCGCTGCCTTGTAAAAGCGCCTTAACGGTTACTAATTAGGTTTTAGCAATGATTTAAAATATTTAAAAACCAAATAGAGAAGCGAGCCCTGTCCGCTTAAATAAAAATACTACTCACCTGGAATTTTCCACCGGGACAATATTCTTTTAACCCTTCAACCCGAAACGAATGAACAAATTTGATACTGCCCGGATTGCTACCAATGGTTTATTGCTCATCTTATCACTCATCGTAATATTTCATGTGTTAATTATCCTGAGAGTAATTCCGTTTGAGATGGTGTGGGGCGGCCGGCTGGAAAATGTTTCCCAGATGCTTACTTTTGAAACAATATCCATTGCCATAAATTTATCTATGCTGATGGTTGTGGGAATACATGCCGGCTTGCTGCCTTTTAAAATAAATCCGGTACTGCTAAAAGCAGCCTTCTGGATAATGTTCGGCCTCTTTCTTTTAAACACCTTGGGGAATGCTTTTTCGAAAGACGAAACAGAAAAAATAATATTTACGCCGTTAACTCTTTTGCTTTCCTTATTCAGTTTGCGTTTGGCCCTGCATAAAGAAAGAATAACTTCCTATTAATGGACATGGTAAGGCAGCCCCAGGTAAAAAGCTTTTTGTAACTGTATTTGTTTAAGATATTTTCTCAACGCCCGATAATTGGTGACGCCAGTCGAATTGTTAGCGTTTATAAAAAGTATACTTAAAGGCGTCAGATTTAAGGATGAAGAGCTTCTTCGTAAAACTTACAAATTATGAAATTAGCGGTAAAGTAGCCAGCTTTGCTATTTTGGCGACATTTTTCCTGATTGGGATGAATTTCAACCAACTTGTACTGCCGGCAGCAATATTGGTGCTGCTGATTAGTTTTTTGACAATTCTGGGATTAATTACCTACGCTGCTCAGATTTACTGGATCTGCTACTTTTGGACACAATACACGCTCCTCCGGAAGACCGGGGAAATGATAAAGATTACTTTTTTGGCATTTTTATTAATTTTAACCACGTACATTACTTATAGAACTCTATATTTAAACTTAACTTAAAATCAGATTTGCCTTATTTATTTTCTATAACCTGATATTATTAAGGAGAATTTAGAGAAGGGCTTTATCTTTAAATTATCTGAATTTTAAGATATTTATGATAATATCTAAAGATTAACCACTAACCACTACAAATGATGAACCGACGAGATTTTATTAAAAATTCGGCTGCGGCCAGTGTAGCCTATTCGGCCTGGTCATTGCCATTAATTTCGGTGGCGGGTAAAACCCGGCCTTACCGGACAGCGCTGATAGGCAGTGGCTGGTGGGGCATGAATATTTTACGCGAAGCCATTGCCGCCGGCGAAGCCAAGGTGGTGGCTTTGTGTGATGTAGACCAGAATATGGTTACGGCCGCTGCCCTGGAAGTAGAAAAGCTGAACGGCGATAAACCTAAAAAATACGGCGATTTCCGGGAATTACTGGCCAAAGAAAAACCCGAAATTGTGATTGTCGCCACACCCGACCACTGGCATCCCTTAATTACGATTGCGGCAGTGCAGCAAGGTGCGCACGTATACGTCGAAAAACCGATTGGGCATACCATCAACGAAGGCAAAGCCATGGTAAAAGCAGCCCGGGCCAACAACCGCATGGTACAGGTAGGTACGCACCGCCGGGTATCGCCGCATAATATTTCGGGTATGGAATTTCTGAAGTCGGGAAAGGCCGGTAAAATAGGCATGGTGCGGGCTTTTGTGCATTACGGGGGCGGCCCCGGCCAGCTAACCCCCGACAGTGAACCACCGCAGGGCCTGAACTGGGATATGTGGTGCGGTCCGGCGCCCCTGCGGCCCTATAACAAAACCATTCACCCCAAAGGCTTCCGGTCTTATTTAGATTATGCCAACGGGCAACTCGGCGATTGGGGTATCCACTGGCTCGACCAGATTTTGTGGTGGACTGAAGAAAAATATCCGAAAAAAATATACTCGACCGGCGGGCGGGCCATCCGTAAAGACAACACCGATGCGCCTGACCACCAGATAGCTACTTACGAGTTCGAAGACTTTACGGTAAACTGGGAACACCGGCAATTTGCGGGAAATAATGCTGAAAAAGGCGAAAACGTGGGTTGCTATTTCTACGGCACCGAGGGTACGTTCCACATGGGTTGGCAACAGGGCTGGACTTTTTACCCCACCGATAAAAACAAGCCGGTACTGCACGAAGAACCCAAATTAAATAAACCAGACGACCAAAATATTAAACAGCTGTGGGCTAATTTCCTGCAATCCATCAAAACGAAACAGCTGCCGGTTTGCGACATCGAAATAGGTCATCGCTCTACCAACATGGCTTTGTTAGGGATGCTTTCTTATAAATTAGGCCGCAGCATTGCCTGGGACGGCAGCAAAGAAATTATTCTGAACGACCCGGAAGCCAACAAATTATTAAGCCGGGAATACCGCGGCGAGTGGAAGTACCCGGTGGTGTAAGTGTGTGTACTTTTTTAATCCTTACCTCTTATATTATGCGCAACCTGATTTTCTTAATCTATTCGCTTACCGTTAGCTTGGCGGCTTTTGGCCAGTCCGAAATTGAATATTTTGACCAGCAATTCAGATTATTGCCCGATAAAGAAGGGGCGGCCTATTATAAAACCACCCAATTCGACGACAAGGAAAAAAATAGTAAAACGGAGATTACCTACTTTATAACGGGTGAGAAACAGGCCGAAATTAAATATATCAAAACCCCCGGAGGCTTATTTTTACCCGCAGGTGTGGCCCGGAAGTGGTATAAAAACGGCCAGTTATATTATACCGCCCAGTACCGGCAAGGCAAAAAAGAAGGGGAGGCCGTGGGATACTACGCCAGCGGCAAACTAAAACGCCGCGAACATTTTAATAACGGGAAACTGGATAGTGGCGAATTTTTAAACGAGTACGGAACGCCAAT
>JAQBNV010000091.1 GCA_028288395.1 Adhaeribacter sp.
GATAGTAACAAAGCAAATTAATAGTATAAAAATTGAATATTTATACTGGACCTCATTAATATTATTAGCTCTCTTTTTTACCTTAGGTGGTTTTTGGGAGATAACGAAAACCCCAGCAACCTATCTAAAATCACATACTACGGTACAGAATGAATAAGTGAGGCACAAAAACTTGTTAAAGGTTTGGACCAATTTTTACAAGTTATGTACACTCACTTATTAAGCAATTATAAGGATAAGCTAGGCGTTTGTCTTGGGTAAAGAATACGTTATTGATGCGATGCTTGTTATACCAAATCGCATGAACAAGGTGCCATACTGCATGTAACTTAAACCCGGTAGGTTTCAAAACTTATCGGGTTTACTTCACTTTTTAGGTCAGCTTTACGGAAGGTAGTAAATGTAAAATGGTATTACTCGATGAAAAGACGGTAAACCTGTGGAAGTTGAAAGGCTCCGTGGGCAAGATTCTGGAAAACACCCGCTCTCATTATCAGCGGTTAAAGCGGTGGCTGTGGTTTGCTGCCGCTAACAAGCACATCTGGGTAGGCATGCTTAAAGCCTCGGCCAGCTTATTAGAGAAAAGAGCCGGTATTTGATTTTGGACGGCAGGAGTTGGAAAATACCTGGTAAGATGTACCAATTTTCTTACCTTGAGCTTACTTTACCAGGGGGTAAGCATTTCTATCTGGTGGCAGGAGTTGGCCCAAGCTGGGAATAAGCAGCCAGCTACTCTTGCGCACGGCCCGGAAGCTGTTTAAGCGGAGCGGGACGATATTACGGGGGGAGCGGGAATATATAGGCCCGAAGTGGTTTAAGCGCTTGGCCCTGACGGCAGAAAGCTATGGTTGCCGTTACAAGATAGAGCGCATGTTTAAGTGCTTAAAAAGAAATGACTTTGAGTTGGAAAGCTTGTATTTAAAGCAGGCTTTTAAAGTAAATATGATGATGGCTGCCCTGGTGCTGGCTTACACCCCTTCGGTGGTAGAAAGCCTGAAGAAGTACAAGCGCCGCATTACTCTAAAGAAGCATGGTTCTCTTCAAATAAGTGTGTTCAGATACGGGCTGATCGTGTGGCAAAATCATTTGAGAAGTTTCCCCCTTTTTATTCATAAACTAAAAACCTACTTTGATGATTGGATAACGGCATCTTTATATCAGCTTAAGTTAAATGTACCGTAGTATGTTTTTTTAATATCCAGTAGCTCTTTCGGGCTGGCCTGATGACTCAAAGAGAATATTTTTTGGCTGGATAAAAACAAAACCGACTGGCAGGAGAAGAACATCGGCAGGCTGGCCGATGCAAAAGATGATTTAGATAAAGCAACAAGCACTTGCCGGTATAATTTCCTGGTAGATAAAGTTACAGGGCATGGTCGATAGAAGCAGGGTTTTGGTAGATTAGAAAAACACAAGTCTGTAATTTATGCTAGGTTTAAGGGTTAAGTTTACTTTTCTTACTAATACAAAATAACCAGATGAACGCTTCTACTGTCCGGCCCTATTTACCTGCCTTGATTCAGCTATTGGTCTGGACCACGCTAGGTGTGATGCTGCTGATTTTGTATCCCTTAAGCTGGAATATTTCCCTGCCCACGCAATTCTGGGTAATGCAAGGCATAATTTTCAGCGCCTTTGTAGGCCTGTTTTATTTGAATGCTAATGTTTTGGTGCCTCATTTTCTGTTCCGGAACAAAAGCTGGCTGTTCCTCTTCTTATCATTAGTTTCCGGTATCCTCGTTTTTGTATTTATAAACAAAGCAACTGACTGGTTAAATCTGCCGGAATTAATGCACCAGGCAACGCATCCCAATGGAGCAAACAACAGGTCACCTCAGGGACGGGGCAGAGGTATGAATCCGCTCAATTTCTTTTTCAGCGGCATGATTTTGCTGATTCTGTTCATAAGTACCAGTGTATCGGTATTGCAGCGGTGGCAACAGGAAACAAAAACGCGGCAGGATCTCGAAAGAGCTAAAATAAGTTCAGAACTCTCTTTTCTGAAAGCCCAGATTAATCCGCATTTCTTTTTTAATACCTTGAATAATATTTATTCCCTGACAATGTTCAACGTAGAGCTGGCCCAGAAGGCTTTGCATACCTTATCCCGGATGATGCGCTACGTGCTCTACGATACCCAATCGGACCGAACCCAGTTGAGTAAAGAATTAGTTTTTGTGCAGGATTATATTGATTTGATGAAGCTTCGGTTAACCGACAAAGTACAGGTAATATTTGAACAACCCGATCCCTTGGTGGATGTACTCATTGCCCCTATGTTGCTGTTGCCTTTCGTCGAGAATGCTTTCAAATATGGGGTGAGCACCGAGGAACCCTGCCAAATTTATATCAGTATTAAACAACAGCTTAAGCATCTGGATATAGAGGTTCGCAATACGCACTTTACGCAACTGCGGGTTACGCTGGATGAAAGCAATGGCATTGGATTGGTGAATACCCGACGCCGGCTCGACTTGCTCTACCCGCATGCCTATACGCTAAAGATAACGGAAAGAACGCCCGGTAATGAATTTGTGGTTCACTTAACCTTAGCCTTATGATGAATTTAACTTGCATTGCGGTTGACGACGAACCTCTGGCTTTGGAGTTGGTTTCGGCTTTTATCAAGCAAACCCCCTTTTTGCAATTAGCCGGCCGTTTTACCAGTGCCTTGGAAGCCCTGAACCACCTGCACCAGCATCCTGTGGATCTGATTTTTTTAGACATTCAAATGCCCGACCTCAGCGGTACCGATTTGGCGCGGGTACTGGATAAAGGCCAGCCTGGCCAAGGACCCCGGATTATCTTTACCACTGCTTTCAGCCAGTATGCGTTGGAAGGGTACCGGCTCGATGCCCTTGATTACCTGTTGAAACCGTTTAACTACATGGAGTTTCTCCGGGCAGCCAATAAAGCCCTGGCTTACGCCGAGTTGAGGCAAAAGCCGGTTGAAACCAACCACGCGGCGGCCGCCCCGGTGGAGGCAGAAGACGAATACCTCTTTCTGAAAGTGGAGTACCAACTTGTCCGCGTACCCCTGCAGGATATTCTCTACATTGAGGGACTGAAAGATTATGTAAAAGTGCATTTGCAAAGTGCGCCCAAGCCTATACTAACCCTGATTACCATGAAAGCCTTAGAAGAAAAACTGCCGGCCAAAAGGTTTATGCGCATCCACCGCTCCTTTATTGTGGCGCTGGATAAAATCCATTCGGTTACCCGCCAAAGTGTTCAAATTGGATCTATCAATATTTCGGTCAGTGATCAATACAAAGAGCCTTTCCAAAAATTTCTCAGCCGGTGGACTTAGCCGCCGTCTGTCACCAGAAGCTCTAAGCCTAAATATACATTTGGTAAACTTCCACATCCTTTAATCAACTGATAGGGATTCCTTATTATTGCTTCTGTTCTCGCCAGAATGGCCAGGTTAAAGGTGATTTGAGGGTATAATGGGGTGAAACACAAAGGCTTTTTGTAGGCTACAATACCTATAAATGCATCATGTTCAACTTCCCGCCCATAGCCCGGAGTATTCTATTTACAGCATTCGGGATGTGGTGGGCCTGGATACGGTACGTGCCACTAATGCCAGTTATTGGTTAGGAAGTTGCATTGAATCAGCGAAAAAGGAAATATGAATATTGGCAAACTGCTGCTGATGGGCGAAACCATAACGCTTACTTCTGACTTCCTGCGACCAGAGATGGTGATTAGAAGAGGAAACGAGCAGTTATTTCAACTTCTATAACCAGGAGAGAATGCATCAGAGTTTAGATTATCAGACTCTGTAAAAGGTGTATGATAAGGGTAGAACAATAAAAACAACAGCGTAAGCCACTTTTAAATTACCTATAACTACTAGTTTCGTTATAGCCGTTTGCTGCCCTATCAATGGGGTTCACCATAATATTACGACCACCTAAATGGCTATTTTGAATGCCAACAAGGCTTCTGATCTATATTTAAATACGGCGCTAAACTTAAATTCTGCTTTCAGATTACTCTTTATTCACTTTATTCATTACTTTTGAATTCTGTTCTTTGACACTTTCTGTTTCATCCCAAACTTATGGTTTGCCCGAAAGGGTAATTAAAAAGGAACCGTGTGAAAATCACGGGCTGACGCGCAACTGTAAGAGGTATTCAAGTTTTATTCAAATATGCCCCAGGCATATTGCAAAACCACTGTGTCGCTAATGGCAACATGGGAAGGTTGAATAAAATGCCTCAAGCCAGGAGACTTGCCGAGTTTGCCAGATGGTGAAAGCTTTCGCGATTATGGAGCTATACCGTGGATATTCTTCTATTTACCCCTTTCTCTTTATAGAAAATGGAATAGTAGTTCTATGTCCATTTGTGTGTAGTTATCTGTCGCGAAAACTTTTAAGCAAGAGTTCGATGAACAATAATTTAATTATTGTTAACTAACACAAAGCGAATGAAAACAAATGTTTTAGGCTATCCGCGCATTGGTAGCCGCCGCGAACTCAAAAAAGCCTGCGAGCAATATTGGTCAGGCAAAACCGCTCTTTCGGAATTAGTAAAAACTGGCAGAGAAATCCGACACTATAATTGGATTTTGCAAAAAGATGCTGGCATTGACTTAATTCCTTCCAATGATTTCTCTTTCTACGACCAAATACTGGATATGTCCCTCATGGTGGGCGCCATTCCGCAACGTTATCACGAAGTAATTCGCCTAAATGATAACACCGAAATGGACCTTTATTTTGCCATGGCCAGAGGTTATCAGAAAAACGGATTGGATATTACTGCCATGGAAATGACCAAATGGTTCGATACCAATTATCATTACATCGTTCCTGAGTTTCATAGAAACCAACAATTCAAACTTTTCTCCACTAAAGTTATTGATGAGTTTTTTGAAGCCAAACAATTAGGTATTGTCACCAAACCAGTCATTATTGGTCCTGTATCTTATTTACTCTTGGGAAAAGAGAAAGAAGAAGGTTTTCACCGGTTAGACCTGCTCAAAAACCTGTTACCCGTTTATTTCGACATACTCGATAAGCTAAAAGCGTATCAGGTAGATTGGGTGCAATTTGATGAGCCTTACTTAGCTATGGATTTAACGCCGGAAGAGCAGGAAGCTTTCGTGTATGCTTATACCGAGATTAAAAAGCGGTTTCCTTATCTGAAAACTATTCTTGCCAATTATTTTGATTGTTACGGCGATAACCTTGATACAGTACTTTCGCTACCCGTACATGCCCTGCATCTTGATTTAGTAAGATGCCCCTCGCAGTTAGATGATATTTTAGAGAGTAATCTGTTAAAACAGCATATTCAATTATCTCTGGGAGTGGTAGATGGCCGTAATATTTGGAAAAATGATTTCCAAAATTCGCTGGCTCTCATTAAAAAAGCGGCGGCAAAGATTGGATCGGCTAACCTAATGATTGCTTCATCCTGCTCTTTGTTGCATACTCCCTGCGACTTGGATTTAGAAACCGATGAAGCCACCTTAACGCCTTCCATTAAGCAGTGGTTAGCTTTTGCCAAACAGAAGTTAGAAGAAGTGGTAACCTTGCAGCAAATAGCCAGCGGCCTAATAACGGAACTTACGGCAGAAAAATTACAGGAAAATGTAGAAGCCAATAACCGTCGGAAAACATCAAAACACACCCATAATCCGGAAGTAAAACAAAGAGTGAACGCTGTTACCGAGCAGGATGCCACAAGGAAAAACAATTATGTTTTTCGACGCGATGCCCAGGTAAAATCCTTAAAGTTACCTTTATTTCCTACCACTACTATTGGTTCGTTTCCGCAAACGACAGAAGTAAGGAGCTGGCGAGCCAAATTCAAAAAAGGTGAATTAAGCCAGCAGGAATATGATGAACTAATTCAAAAAGAGACAGAAGCCACCATCCGGTTTCAGGAAGAATGTGGCCTAGATGTACTGGTGCACGGAGAATTTGAGCGGAATGATATGGTAGAGTATTTTGGCGAACAATTGGAAGGATTTGTGTTTACGAAAAATGGGTGGGTACAAAGCTACGGTAGCCGATGCGTCAAACCCCCTATTATCTACGGAGATGTTTACCGCCTAGCCCCCATGACTGTAAAATGGTCGGCATTTGCCCAATCGCTAACCCAGAAATGGGTAAAAGGGATGTTGACAGGCCCTGTTACCATTTTACAATGGTCGTTTGTCCGGAACGACCAACCCCGTTCTGAAACCTGCACGCAGATTGCTTTAGCCATTCGGGATGAGGTGCTTGATTTAGAAGAAGCCGGTATAAAGATTATTCAGATAGATGAACCAGCCATTCGGGAGGGCTTACCTTTGCGCAAAGCGGACTGGCAAAACTATTTGCAATGGGCCGTCCGGGCTTTTCGGATTTCGGCAAGTGTTGTACGGGACGAAACCCAGATTCATACCCACATGTGCTATTCGGAATTTAACGATATTATTCAAAATATTGCCGATATGGATGCTGATGTTATTACAATTGAATGCTCGCGTTCGCAAATGGAATTACTGGATGCTTTTGCCGATTTTAAATATCCCAACGAAATAGGACCAGGCGTATATGATATCCATTCTCCCAGAGTGCCTACAAAAGCTGAAATGGTAAATCTCTTAGAGAAAGCAACAATGGTTATTCCCGCCCATCAACTTTGGGTAAACCCGGATTGTGGTTTAAAAACCCGCCAATGGCCAGAAACTCAAAAAGCATTGGTAGAGATGGTAGCAGCCGCAAAAGCCTTAAGAGAATCCGTTACTGAACCAGTAGTTTCCTGATTAATTAGAAATACAAGTGGTGTATAAAAGCCCGGCAGGACTTCCAAAACCTGCCGGGTTTAATTATCCAAATGATTATACTTCAGAAAAAACTGAAGAATATTTTGAAGTATTTTTAATATCAAAAAAGAATGGGGAATTATAGTAATAATTTAAACAATATGATGTGCCTGGATATTTTTCTAATGTCTTTGGACAATAGAGAATATGAGAAAATAAAACACAAAATAGATCCCCTGATCCATAAGCCGCATCCATTGAATAGTTGGGATATTTCGGGTAATTTTATTGGGACACCATTACAAAAGGGGGGAGAACAAAAGATTTGAAAATATTTATGCATTTTTCAAAAAACGACTGGAATTATAAAAGATATTACGATAATATTAATAGGGGCAAAATGAACTAGAGGGGCAGGGCTTTAAAAGCAAGTTTAAAAATAGGAAGGTGTTTTCCGGAAAAATAATCAATCACAAGAAAGAGGAATACCTCTGTGAAGTACAGATATTTCTAATTAAAGATTGGTAAAATCAAATAATACATTTTTTAGATCAGGGAAGCGAAAAGAAATGATGGTAGAATAAAGAATCCAGCATTCGGAAACCTACATTTTTAAGGCCGTCTTTCCAAATACTACTTACCAATTTGCACCTTATTTAGGGAACTGCCATGCAGTTGATGGACGAAGTAGCCTTTATAACCGCAATGCGTTTTAGCCGCCAGCGCATAATTACCTTAAGCAGTGATAGCATTGATTTTTTAAAAGCCCATTCCTGCCGGTAGTATTGTGGAATTGATAGGACAAGTGACAAATTTTAGCACTACCAGTTTAGATGTTAAGTAGATTTTTATTAAAAACCGCAGACTGAGGTTCGTGAGCGAACTATTTCAGGTATGTTTACTTTGGCAGCAATAGACGAGCATAAAAAGCCTATAATATTTTTATACTTCTAAAATAGTTTATTGAATTAGGCATTTAGCTAATAATCATTTTGTAGGAATGGGGCGGGGCGGCAACCATCCTCTGGAGGAGGTTTTCAAATATACCTTCTTTCATTTTATGCCGGTTGAAGCTGTAAGTGTACTCATTGATATAGGACTGTAGATAATGAACGGAATGGTGAACGCCTCTGAGCCAGGCTTTGAACATCATGATACTGCGGTGCAACTGGGGGAAGTTCTTTCCTTTCTTCTCTGACTTTTCCCGGGTAAGC
>JAQBNV010000106.1 GCA_028288395.1 Adhaeribacter sp.
TACGCTCGGTTGGACCTTAACCAATCGCAAAAAAGTTTTGGGAGTCTTCTCGTTGGTATTGGTATTTACCGCCTGTATGGTGCCCTTTGTGGGCCGGGACTTTTTCCCGGGGGTAGATGCGGGGCAGTTTCGCTTGCACATGCGAGCCCCGGCTGGTACCCGCCTGGAAGAAACAGAACGAATCGCCGCCCAGGTAGAAAACATCATTCGGGAGACCATTCCGAAAGCCGACATAGGCTCTATTATCAGTAATATTGGAATAGCCGCCGATGCCTACAACATGACTTTTACAGATAATGCTACCTTAGGCACGGCCGACGCCGAGCTGATGGTTTCTTTAGCAGCAGATAAAAGCCAGCCGACCTTAACTTATACCCGCCAGTTGCGGGAAGTTCTGCGGGAAAAATTGCCGGAAGTGGCTTTCTTTTACCAACCTGCCGATATTGTAACCCAAATATTAAACTTTGGTCTTACAGCGGCCATCGATGTACAGGTAATTGGCACCGACAACGAGAATAATCTGCAGGTTGCCAAAGCCATTCAAAATGATTTAAGACTTATTCCCGGCATTGTTGATGCGCGCCTGCACCAGGTGCTCGATGCACCGGAATTATTTCTGGAAGTAGACCGGGAGCGCGCCATTCAGTTAGGTTTAAGCGAGCGTCAGGTCGCCAACAACCTCATGATATCGCTGAGTGGTTCGTCGCAGGTACAGCCTAGTTACTGGTCTGACCCTAAGAGTGGTTACCCCTACCAGATTTCGGTGCAAACCCCTCCCCATAAGCTGGCCTCTCTCGATAAAGTACTGCAAACTCCTTTAATTTTAAACGAAGGCGATGCTACCCCGCAATTGCTTACGAATGTCACCCGCCTCAAACGCCAGGCTGCCCCAGTTATTATTAACCGAACGAATACCGAACTGGTGTACGATGTATACGCCTCGGTCGAAAAAACCGATCTGGGTTCGGTGGCCGGTGAAATAGATGAAATAGTAACCAAATACAAAACGCAACTTAAACCCGGTAACCAGGTGGTGGTTAGCGGACAAATAGAGAGTATGAAGAGTGCTTTTAACCGCCTGGGACTCGGATTAATCTTTGCCGCCCTCATGGTGTACCTGCTCATGGTGGTGAATTTTCAGTCTTTTCGTTTGCCCTTTATAATTATTACGGCCCTGCCGGGCGCGATGTGCGGCGTGGTATGGTTACTCTTCCTTACCCACACCCCTTTCAGCATTCCTTCGTTAATGGGCGCCATTATGAGTGTGGGCGTAGCCACGGCAAATAGTATTTTGCTGGTTAATTTTGCTTCCGATACCCTGGAAGAAGGAAATCTAAATCTCGGGCAGAGTGCCCTGGAAGCCGGTCGTACGCGCCTGCGCCCTATTTTAATGACTGCTCTGGCCATGATTATCGGCATGCTGCCCATGTCTTTAGGCATGGGAGAAGGCGGTGAGCAAAATGCCCCGTTGGGGCGCGCCGTAATAGGTGGTTTAATACTGGCTACAATCACTACCCTGTTATTTGTGCCGGTAGTATTCAGCTATTTAGGGAAAAAGAAAAAACATTTAGAAATGGTAAATGCTTAAGCAAGGTTACCCGTTTGAAATAATTGAATTACATTAATAAAATGAAACGAAATATTTGGTTATGGCTTTTCCCGATCGGGCTGGTACTGCTTTTTATTTTTCTGGGGGTGTTGCCGCGGGTGGCTAATCAGCAGGAATTGCAGGCTACCGTAAAGCGGGAAAAAGACCGCATTCCCCTGGTAAATGTTGTGATGGTAACCCGTTCCGAAGACACTACAAACCTCTCCTTGCCGGGCCAGATACAACCTTATAAGGAAACTCTTTTATTTGCCCGTACCCAGGGCTACTTAAAAAAACGCTTTGTAGATATTGGCAGTTCGGTACGGGCCGGACAATTACTGGCTACGATTGAGGCGCCTGAGCTGGACCAGGAACTACGCCGCGCCCAGGCTGAACAAAAGCTGGCGGGTAGTAACCTTAACCGTTCCCGTAGTGTCACTTTGCCCGGCGCCGTGTCGGCACAGGATCTGGATAGCCGCGAAGCTACTTTTGAAATGAATGTAGCAGATGTTGGCCGTTTGCAAGCCCTTAAACGCCTCCAGCAAATACGCGCGCCTTTCAGCGGAATTATTACGGCCCGTAATATTGAAATTGGCGCCCTGCTGAATGCCGGCGGTACTACTCCCCTCTTTACGTTATCACAATTAGATACCCTGCGGGTTTTAACGGATGTGCCGCAGACTTACTATCGTTCCATTAAGGTGGGCCAACAAGTACAGGTAAAGGTGCCCGAGTTGCCCAATCAGGTATTTAAAGGACAGGTTATCCGTACTTCGGGCGTGTTGCGGCCGGAATCCAGAACACTTCTAACCGAAATAATTATCCCGAATCGGAATTATAAATTAATGTCGGGGCTCTACGGGCAGGTAAATTTTCAGATTAAACCAACGACCGCGGCAGTAATTATTCCGGCAAACACTTTGGTAATTAAAGCTGATGGCCCCAAAGTAGTAGTGGTGGATGCCCGTAACAAAGTGTTCTACCAGGCCATTGAAATTGGCCGGGATTACGGGACTACAGTTGAAATTATTCAGGGTTTGCAGGGCAGCGAAAGAATTGTAACCAACCCGGCCGATTATTTAACAGATGGTCAGGTGGTACGGTTAACGGATGCTACGGCCGCCGCTAAATAAACCCGAAGGCATGAAAGTACTTTTAGGATTTTTATTTATAGTAGGCTTATCCGGTGCCAGGGCGCAGAGCGTACCTGTACCTGAAAACAAAAAAATGGTTACCGATTCCTGGTGGCGGGTTTTTAACGATCCCCTGCTGGATTCCCTGGAACAGGAAGGCTTGGCCCATAATCTGGATTTGCAGGTAATGGTGGCGCGGGTAAATGAGGCGCGAGCCCGGATTAAAGTAGCGGCCTCTTATCAATACCCATCCGTACAGTTAAACCCTTATGTAGCGAACCAGAGCCTTTCCCCTAACCGGCCGGTGGCGGTAGCCGTGCAGGAAGGTCAGGCGCTGAACCGCTTTTCGCTTCAAACCTATTCAGTACCATTGGAGGTACGTTATGAAATAGATTTGTGGCAAAGAATAAAAAAGCAGGTGAAGGCGAGCCAACAGGTAACTGAAGCAACCGAGGCTGAACTGCAGGCCATCGCCTTAACCATTTCCTCCGAAATTGCCCGCCACTATTTTCTCTTAAGGGCGATTGATACTGAGCAAGGCGTAGTGCGCAGAGGTATTGGCCTACGGGATTCTACTTTAAATATTGCCGGTGCCCGTTATAAAGCCGGACTGGTAAGTTTGATGGATGTGCAGCGGGCCGAAACAGAAGTAGCCAATGCCCGGGTGCAGTTAGAAGATCTCAACATCAACCGCCGGGAAGTTGAACTTTCGTTGGCGGTACTATTGGGAACACAACCCGGAAGCTTGCGAATTGCAGCGGGTCTTTTACCAGCCGCCCTGCCGGTGGTGCCCGCCATGTCGGCCGGTGACCTTGCCCAGCGAAGGCCCGACTTGCTGCAGTCGGAACGAATGGTGGCGGCTGCAACTACCCAGGTAGAAACCATCCAGGCTACTCGGTTGCCCCGGGTAAACTTATTAGGTTCAGCCGGGTTATTATCCCGGGATATAAGCCCGATTCTTAGCACCAACAGCGGTACTTATTTGGTAGGCACCAGTATTTCTGTACCGGTTTTTGAAGGATTCCGGAACAAGAGTAATATAGCCGTTGCGCAAGCCCAGGTGCAGGATGCCTCTTCCGGCTACCAGCAGCGCCTTTTAGTTGCCGCGCAGGAAGTGGAAGTCGCTACTGCTAATCTTCAGAATCTTTCCCGGCAAATCCAGATACAGCAACAGGCCCTGCAATCGGCTCAGAGAACCCGGCGCTATGCCCGCGAACTTTACGTCAAAGGTCTTACTTCTTTTCTGGAAGCGATCGATGCCGAAAGAACAGCGCTTGAGCTGGAACGACAGGCCGTAAATTTAAAAGGTCGTCAAGCCATTTATACTGTTGCCCTGATCAAAGCAATTGGCGGGAGTTGGTAAACAATTTTTATATATTTAGCTAAGATATTGCTTTAGAGCATCCAGGCTTAAAGGCTTGGAGAAAAATCCTTTTACAAACTGATTCTTTTCTGCTTTTTCTTTATCTACTGTTTCCATAGAAGAAGAAAGCATGTAAATTGTTATTTGATTATGCACTTGCGGGCTGAACTTTTGATATTCTTCTAAAAATTTCCACCCCGTCATAGTGGGCATATTTATATCCAGAAAGAGCACAGCAGGTATATTCTGAAGGGTATGCCTGTACATTTCTTCTATTGCCAGCAGGGCGATTTCCGGTTCCGAAAATATTTTAATTTCGGCGAGGCTGTTAAAACGGGCAATATTGATTTCACAAACCAGGTTGTTTATCGGATCATCATCAATTACGATAAAACGGTGCGGTGCTTCCATTTTCAGCATTTAGTCTTTTACAGGGTATTCGAATTCGATTAAAAATTCAGTGCCTTTATTTATTTCACTTGCTATCGAAATTCCTCCGCCCAGCGTTTCCACCTGGGTTTTTACCATAAACAGCCCCATCCCCTTGCCCTCAATATTCTGGTGGAAGCGTTTATACAAACCAAATACCTGGTCTTTTCTTTTAATTAAATTAATACCAAGTCCATTGTCCCGGAACTTTATTTTGAATTTGCCGTTCACAATTTCGCTTTTAATTTGTATTACGGGGGGGAGGTGCGCTTGGCGGTATTTGATACTATTAATAATTAAATTATAAAATATACTTTGCAGATAACTCTTGATGGTGTTGAATTCGCCGGCTGCACTAAAATCGGTATCAATTTGTACCTGTTCTTTTTCAATTAGGTTCTGAATACTTAACTGAATGTTTTGTACCAGGGCGGCTAAATTCACGGGTTCTTTCTTTTTACTTATCTCCTTTTTAACCTGAAGTATTGTATTCAAATCCTTAATTACATTGTCGAGCCGTTTTACATTATCGAGCAAGCCAGTTCGTAAATCTTCTTTTACCTTCTCCGGGTAATCTATATTATTTAAAAGATCAGCCACCCCAATAATATTGGCAACCGGTGCCCGCAGGTTATGGGATACGATATAGGAAAATTGTTCCAGGCCTTTGTTAGATAATACCAGTTCATTGGTGTAAGTCTGCAAGCTATTGTTTAATTCTTGCAAACGTATTTCAGACAATTTGCGCTGGGTAACATCTCTAAAATATACCGATAAACCGTTAACCGAAGGGTAAGCGCTTACGTCAAACCAGATATTCAGGGGTGAGTAAAAACTTTCAAAATGCTGGGCTACATTCTCGTTTACTGCTTTATGAAAGTAGGTGTATACCGCCGTATCTACAACATCCGGATAAACCTCCAAAAAATTTTTATTTAGGGCCTCTTCCCGGGGCCGTTGCAGGATTTCTGCTGCTGTATTGTTCCAGTAGGTTACCAGCCAGTTTTTATCTACGGCCAGAAAGGCATCACCAATACTTTCCAGTATATTTTCTCTTTCTTCGTATGCTTTTAATAATTCTATTTCCGTGATTTTTCTCGTATCAATGTCCTGAAAACTACCATACAGCTTCGTGCATACATTATTTATAGTTTCTACTTCGCCCATCGCCCGTACCCAGCATTCTTTTCCGTTGCGCGTAATTACCTGCAGTTCCAGATCCAGAGATTTCCCATTCTCCATCAATTCTTTAAAAGCCTGAATAAATAATTCACGGCTTTTGCCGGGTTTATAAAAATTAAAGATGGTATCCAAATGGGGAACATAATCGCTGTCGACTTCCAGAATTAATTTGGTCATATCGGACCAGTACAGGGTATTATTGATCAGATCAGCTTCGTACGTGCCGATGCGGGCCATTTTAGTAGCTTTATTTAAAAGTTCTTCTAATTTTTTTTTCTCAGTAATGTCCTGCATGGCTCCTACCATACGTAACGCTTTATTATTTTCATCTCTTATTACAAAGCCCCGCTCTACTACGTAGGCATAACTGCTATCGGCTTTTAAAAAGCGGTATTCGTATTGCCATTTATTTTCTGAGCCAATAATTGTAGCATCAAGGCTCGCCTTCACCCTGGCCAAATCATCGGGGTGAACGTAGTCTAACCATGAATTAATTATAAATGTTAATTCTTCTGATTTATAACCAAATAAGGCATAAAATCCTTCTCCCCAAAATATTTGACCCGTGATAATATTCCAGTCGTAAATGGCGTCTGAGGTGGCTTTGGAAACATATTCATAACGGGTATTGCTTTCTACTAAGGACTTTTCGGCTTTTACCCGGTCCGAAATATCAACGCCGATACATTGGAATTCGGTAGGATTTCCGTTGTTATCAGTTATACAGATATAATCCCAAAGGGTATTTCTTACGCCGCCGTTTTTAGTTAGCTTATCCATTTCTACCTGAACGACCTTAGCGGGATGTTCTAAACAGGCTGCTATGGCATCGATAGTCCGCTGGCGGTGATATTCTTTAATCGAAATCATAGGATCATTGCCCAGAATATCCCTATTGGTGTATAGCCAGCCAAAATCATTTAAATACTTATCGTTAAAATAAGTATATCGTCCCTGTAAATCGGTTCTGATAATGTAACTGGTTTGAGATTGAAGAATGCCCCGGTGCCGGGCCTCACTCCTGGCTAATCGTTCCTCCACAATTTTTCTATCGGTAATATCCTGAACGGTTCCTTCAATTGCGATAGGCAAGCCGTTATGGTCCTTAACCAGAACACCTTTATTATGAACCCATTTAAAACTATTATCGGGTAAAATAATCCGGTACTCAATATCCAGTTCTATTTCACCGGCCCGGCAAGCAGTTTGTTCGTTTCTTAATGCTTCCTGGTCATCCGGGTGAACTGAATCGTAAAAGGTTTCAGAAGTGATCTTAAAGGTTTCTTTGTCTCGCCCCCAAATCCTAAATACTTCATCTGTCCAGTAAAAAGATTGATCCTCAAACCTAAATTCCCAGTAACCTAACTTGGCTAATTGCTGGGCTGTCAGGAGTTTTGCTTCGTATTCTTTCAAGTTTAGCAACGCATTTTCTTTTTCGGTAATATCGTTGCAAATAACTATCATACAATTCCGGGCCTGGTAATTTAGCCGGTAGCCGGTAACCTCTACTTTAATTTGCGTTCCATTCTTTTTTAGATGGTTAAAAGTCCCGTACCTAATTATTTCGTTCTCGGTTTTACTATTATTTATACAATTTGCAAACTGCTTTATTTCTTCGGCTGGGCGCATATCCAGGACGGTCATACCTAAATATTCTTCCCGGCTGTAGTTATAGTGTTTGATAGCCGTTTCGTTTACATCTAAAATCTGGAGCGTTTCCAGATCATAAATCCAGCAGGGAAGCGGGCTGTATTGGAAGAGAAGCTTATATTGCTCCTCTGAACTTTTGAGTTTTTCTTCAGCGGTTTTTCTTTCGGTAATGTCCCGGATAATAATGGAGGTTCTTTCGTTACCCCAGGTATCTTTAAATACTGACGAGGTAACTTCTCCCGGAAACTTACTTCCATCTTTGCGAAGCAAGGTTACATCGGCATAGGTTTTACCGGTTGTTTTCCTTTGTTTCAGTCCCGCGCCCAGACGGGGATCTAAATCATCTATCAGACCAAGCCGACCGATCTGAAATATTTCTTCTTCCGTCATTCTGAATATCCGGCAGGCAGCCGGGTTAGCAGCCAGCATGGCGCCATCTTTTTCGGTAAGCAGAATCCCATCTATGCTGTTTTCGAAAAAAGAACGAAACTTTTCTTCGCTGTCCTTTTTGGCCAGCTCCGATAATACCCGATCGGTTACATCCCATAAATTATGAACAATGCCCTGAATAGCGGGGTCTGCTAACCAATTGGTAAGCGTTAAATCAATCCAGCACCAATTACCGGCCTGGTGTTTTATGCGCACCTCCTGTATTTTTATTAAATGACCGGGCTGGTTTAAACTTTGCGCCATCTTTTGCAAAACTACTTGCCTATCCTGCGGGTGCAATATTTGCAGTAAATCTAAATCCTGTATTAGGCCTGCTGTATAACCCAGCACGGACTTAAAAGCCGGCGAAATGTAAATTGGTTTATAGTGTAAGTCAATTATCAACACCATATCAATTCCATTCTCAATGAGGCTTTTGAACTTACGCTCATTTTTGTTAAGTTCATCTAATATAACCTGCTGTTCCTGCTTAAGCCGGTATTTGGCAAGTGTATTCCGGATAGCAATGGGTAGCCTTCCCGGCCATTCTTTTAAGATGTAATCATCCACCTCTTTTTCAACTAAGGCAGCCGCTGTTTCTTCCATCTCTGCCCGGGCAATTAAAATAATGGGAATTTGGTAACAGCCTTCCTGCAGTGTTGCCAACGCTTCGGTTGCACTAAAAGAAGAAACTGCCTGGTCGAACAAAATAATATCAGGAGATTGGTTTTGTAGCGCAGCGGTGAATTCATTTGCTGAAGCGACCAATAACTTTTCAAAATCAAGTCCAGCTTTTTTTAACAACCAGTCTATCCAATCGGTGTCATTGGCCATTTCTGTAATATGGGCTATAATTATTTTTGAAGCCATTAAGTTGAGATACGTAATTCCTCTGAAATTTGGACTTTAAAGAAGTAGTTATAAAAATATTGAATATTCAGGAGGAATAAAATATTAATTTAATAGTTTTATGAATAAACTTCATCTTAATCGAAGCGTTATTATAGCATGATAAGGGACATCATTTCGATTAAAAAATGGTGCCGGTTTAATCGCGTAATAATTTATTTTACTTCAATTTTTTTTGGAATTAAGCCCAAATAAAAACGGAACCTGTTACTGCTGGTGGAAAGAATTACATCTCTTTTTTTAGTTAAATATTAAAGTTTACAATAGGAACAAACATATAACAGTGGAGGCTTTATAAAAGCCAGTACCGCTGCTTTTTATAAAAGTTAAGTAAAACCATTAAACTAGTGCTTTCCCAATTTTAATTATTAAGAGGAGGCTGGGCGAGATTTGTAATCTCGTCCCATAGAGCCCTGGATTTGCAATCCGGTTTTATGCTAATAATTATTTTGGAGCAGTACTAGCTTAAGAAATTCATACAACAGAGGAACATAACAGCTAAATCCATTCTCCCAAGTTGCGGCTAGTATTTGATTTTGCCAAAATCAAGAAGATTAACACAATATTATTGATAGTATTGCTATTATTTGTAATAATAAACACATCTTTGTTGAGAGCTTTATTATAGAATATTAAGTTTTACTTACCCTGCCAGGGTTTAATCAATCTTCTATGAATGCAACCATTAAAATAGCTTTAAATCATAAATCTTATCTCCGCAATCCGGAACATACGACGCTGGGACAGAAAATTGTAGCCGAAAGCATCCGGCTTATTGACCAGTTGGGCTTCGAAGAATTTACTTACAAAAAATTAGCCACCGAAATAGGGTCTACGGAGGCATCGGTGTACCGCTATTTCGAGAATAAGCACAAGCTGCTGGTATACCTGGTATCGTGGTATTGGGTTTGGCTCGATTACCAGATTACTTTCCGGACGAATAACATAGATGATCCGGCCAAACGCCTGCGCATCATCATTGGGATTTTAGCGGAAGCGCACTTAGATAATGTACAGACCTCTAATATTGATGAAGCCGCTCTGCACCGCATTGTGATTGCCGATGCCGCCAAAGCCTATCTAACCAAAGACGTAGACGAAGACAACAAGGAACACCTTTTCCGGGAATATAAAACTTTATGTAAAAAAATAGCCGGTATTCTTTTAGAGTTAGCCCCCAATTACCCTTATCCGCATACGCTCATTAGTACGGTTATAGAAGCCACCCATCAGCAAACTTTTTTTGCGCAGCAC
>JAQBNV010000142.1 GCA_028288395.1 Adhaeribacter sp.
ATATTGCGGCATAACATGATTAATAGATTAAATAATCCACCATTTATAAGCGCTTAAAATAAATAATCCAACTTTATGGCATTTCAAATTAAAAAGAAGGGCGAAGTATACGATGTAGTAATTGTAGGTTCCGGAGCAGGCGGTGGTATGGCGGCAAAAATCCTGGCAGAAGCAGGAGTTAAAGTTGCCCTGCTCGAAGCCGGCCCTGATTACGATCCGGCAAACCCGGATCAGCAAACCCAGTTAAAATGGTCTTATCAGTCGCCGCGCCGCGGAGCCGGTACCACCCGGGCTTTCGGCGATTTTGATGCGGCCTATGGCGGCTGGGAAATCGATGGCGAACCCTATACCCGCAACCGGGGTACTGAATTCGATTGGTTTCGGGCCCGGATGATGGGTGGCCGCACGAATCACTGGGGCCGTATTGCGTTGCGGTTCGGACCCAATGATTTTAAACACAAAAGCGTAGATGGGCTCGGCGACGACTGGCCGATTTCTTATGCCGATGTGAAGCCTTATTACGATAGGGTAGATAAAATGGTAGGTGTATTTGGCACCAACGAAGGTTTGGTAAACGATCCGGACGGTTATTTTCTACCGCCACCAAAACCCCGTTTACACGAGCTGATGATAAAAAAAGCAGCAACGGGGATTGGCATTCCGGTTATTCCGGCCCGAAAATCGATGCTCACCCGCCCTATTAACAAAGACCGGGGCTCCTGTTTCTTTTGCGCCCAATGCGGGCGGGGCTGTTCGGTTCACGCCGATTTTTCGGCGGGCACCTGCCTGGTAAAACCGGCCCGCAACACGGGTAATGTAGAGGTATATACCAATGCCATGGCCCGCGAAGTACTTACCGATAAATCCGGAAAAGCAACTGCTATTTTATATACCGACCGAACCGATATGCAAGATTATCAGGTAAATGGTAAGGTAATTATGTTGGCCGCCAGCGCCTGCGAATCGGCCAGACTTTTATTAAATTCTAAATCGTCAGCCCACCCCAACGGACTAGCTAACGCCAGTGGCGTGGTGGGCAAATACCTGCACGATTCTACCGGTGCTTCACGGAGCGCCTTTTTACCTCACCTGATGGACCGCAAGCGTTACAACGAAGACGGTGTAGGTGGGATGCACGTGTATTCGCCGTGGTGGCTGGATAACAAAAAACTCGATTTTGCCCGGGGTTATCACATCGAATACGGTGGCGGCATGGGCATGCCTTCCTATGGTTTCGGTGGCGGTGTTGAAAGATTAAATGGCCAGTATGCCGGTAAAGATGGCAAAATGAAAGAGGCAGGTGGTTATGGTGCCTCCCTGAAAGATGATTACCGTCGCTTTTACGGTGCCAATGTTGGTTTTGCCGGCCGCGGCGAGTGTATTGCCCGGGAAGATAACTATTGCGAAATAGACCCCAATGTAGTAGATAAATACGGTATTCCGGTGCTCCGCTTTAACTATACCTGGAGCGAACACGAAATAAACCAGGCCAAACACATGCACGAAACCTTCGAGAACATTATTGATGCTATGGGTGGCGTGGCGCTCGGCGATAAACCAGGAGCCGACCGGAAATATGGCCTGGAGAATCCGGGCCGGATTATACACGAAGTGGGTACCACCCGCATGGGCAATGACCCGAAACGCTCGGTGCTGAATAAATTTTGCCAGGCCCACGACGTTAAAAATTTGTTTGTAGTGGATGGCGGACCTTTCGTATCGCAAGCCGATAAAAACCCTACCTGGACCATTATGGCCTTATCGATGCGGGCCTCTGAATACCTGATAGATCAGGTTAAAAAACAAAATATAACCTAGTATAAGAAATAAATATTATGGATAGAAGAGAATATCTAAAGGCACTGGCTATCGGGTCGTTAAGCGCCGGCACTTTGCTGGTAGGCTGCGATAACAAAACCGACGAAAAAAGCACCAAGGCCGTAAAAAAAGATGCTAAGTCGGAAGGTTACGGGCGCACCGAAGAGGAAAAAGAGCGGGATGCTAAACTCATGGAGGAGAAATTCTTCACGGAACCCGAAATGGCAACCATTACTGTATTAAGCAACATAATTATTCCGGCCGATGACCGCTCCGGCAGTGCTTCTGACGCCGGCGTGCCGGATTTCATTGAATTTATTGTGAAAGACCGTCCGGAAAATCAAACCCCCATGCGGGGTGGCTTGCGTTGGCTGGATATAAAATCAAATAAATTGTTTGGCAAATCCTTTACGGAGGCCAGCAAAGCCCAGCAAATAGAACTGGTAGATATGCTGGCCTACCCCAGTAAAGCGGCCCCGGAAAACAGTCAGGGGGTAGCATTTTTTAACCTGATGCGCAACATGACAGCCACTGGCTTTTTCTCCAGCAAAATGGGCATAGAAGACATGGAGTACAAAGGTAATACGCCCAATGCCTGGGATGGCGTACCGGATGAGGTACTGAAACAATATAACCTTGCTTACGACGAGAAAACCCTGGCCCAGTGCCTCAAAAACGAAGAACGAGGCCAAATGATGACCTGGGATAATTACCCGGCACCGCGGACCTAGGGAAGCTAAAAAGCAGGTTTTAGCACCTGAAATTCAACCCTGTCATTCAGGGGGAAACTATGTAGCAGTTAGCCAACAAGTTTCCTCCTGAATGACAGGGTTGGGTTACTTGAACCTAAATTATTTTTGCTTTAGAGCCGTATAGCATTAAACAATTCAGGTTTAGAAACCTCAAAAGAGGAGGAAGCAGACTAAGAAAATATTAGTCTGCTTCCTCCTCTTTTTTATTTAATACGGGCAGTACGCTTCTTTGAACAAAAGGAGCTGCCTACCGCTTCCTGGTCAGGTAATTTTTTGCCCGTTCGTCGGTTAGCAATTCCCAGATAGAGGCAACAGTCCAGCCGGGTGCGAAATGCAGGTTATAAAAGCCTTTGCCGAAGTGACCGTAATCCCACTGGGTGTGCTGTACTACTTCGGGGTAATAACCTTCTTTGGCAATACCAACCATGTGGCCCGGGTAAGGCAGTAATTGTTCCCGCATAGAAGTCCGGATAACGTTAGCAAAGTCGGCGAACCGCTGCTCCTTGGTTTCCTGGGCCAGCCATTTCAGCACTTCATCAAACTCAAAAATAAACCCATCGATGTGGTTATTCTCGACGGATACGTTGCCC
>JAQBNV010000143.1 GCA_028288395.1 Adhaeribacter sp.
GGTTTTAAAAACCTGCCGGGTTTAATTAAGCTATTACTTTAATGGCTACACATATAGAAGATAATTTAAAGTATTTGGTATAACCAAAGAGGAATAAATTTGTTTAGTATTTAATTCCAGACCAGGACTATTAGCCTGGTTAAACGCGGGGTATAGCTGGTTTTATAGTCTTATTTGTTTATAAACCGGTATGCCGGAATGTAAAGGTGGGGTGTAAGCTTCCGGTATGGACAGTATTATCACCGGCTTATTATTCTTAAACCTACTAAATTCAAATTAAAATTATATCGCAGGGATTAGGATGTTACTAAAACTGCAAAAAATCCGTTATATTGAAGATACTTTTTTCTTAGGTTTTGTATGTAACCGGCATCTGATGCTACCCCGATTATGAAGTTGATGCTGTCCCTCAAAATATTAGTTCTATCTGCCTTTCTGTTGCTGTTGGGCGGGAATGTGTGGGCCCAGGCCGATGATATTGCGCTAGCCAAAGAATATTTCCGGAAGCAGGAATACGATAAAGCCGAGAGCATGTTTGAAAAACTTAGCCGCAACGATCAGGCTTTTGCCACCATTTACCCGGATTACCTGAAAACAACCCTGGCCTTGCGAAAATACAAAGATGCTGAAAAGCTGGTAAAAAAAGCCATTAAGAAGAGTCCGGAACAAGTAAATTATCAGGTTGATCTGGGCTTGGTGTATCAGGCCGCCGGTAACGAAGATAATGCGGCTAAATATTTTAATAAATTAATTAACGGCGTAAACAGTAATGCCTTGCTTGCCATGGCGAGTGCTTTCGAGCAGAACAGCCTGCCGGAGTACGCTGAGAAAACCTACCTGCAGGGGCGTAAACTTTCTAAAAACGAAGCTGAATTTACCGGCCAGCTACTGCAGTTATATTCCTACCAGCGACAATCGGAAAAATTGATTGGCGAAATACTAAACCTAGTAAAAGTAAACCCTAACCAATTGCTGCTGGCACAAAATATGCTCCAGAACAGCCTGAAAGAAGAAAAAGAATTTGAAGCCCTGGAGAAAGCACTTATTTCCAACCTGCAGAAATACCCCGATCAGGTAGCTTATAGCGAGATGCTGATTTGGCTGTATACCCAGCGGAAAGATTTTTTCAGCGCCCTCATGCAGGCCCGGTCTTTAGATAAGCGTACCAAAGGTGGCGGCGGCCGGGTAATGGAGTTAGGCGCCATCAGCCTGAAAAATAAAGATTACGAAAGCGCCATTGAAGCCTACGACTACATTACAAAAGAATACCGGTCCGGTCCGTTTTATGAGATTGCCCGCGAACGCGCTATTAAGGCGCGGGAGGAGCAGGTCCGGCATACGTATCCGGTAGATTTGACCAAGATTAAAACCCTGGTGGGGGAGTACGAAAGTTTGCTGACGGAACTCGGCAGAGGTGCCCGCACTGTAGAGATAATGAAAAACATGGCGGAACTGTATGCTTTTTACCTCGACGATAAAGAGAAAGCTACCACCATACTGGAGGAAGTAATTAATACACCTCGCGCAAATACAGATATTGTAGCAGATGCCAAAATTACCCTGGGCGATATTTATTTGCTTAAAAGCGAGCCCTGGGAAGCGACCTTACTTTACTCGCAGGTAGAAAAAACCCATAAAGAAATGCAGTTGGGGCACGAAGCGAAGCTGCGTAATGCCAAGCTAAGTTATTATAAAGGCGATTTTGAACTGGCCCAGGAGCACCTGGATATTTTAAAGCTGGCCACCAGCCGCGAAATTGCGAACGATGCCATGGACTTAAGCCTGCTCATTACCGATAATACCGGCCTCGATTCTTCTACCACTGCCCTGGCCGAATATGCCGCCACCGAATTATTAATATTTCAGAATAAGCAGGAGCAGGCCCAGGCCAAACTGGATCAGATGCTACGGAAATACCAGGGCCATAGCTTAACCGACGAAATTTATTTCCTGAAGGCGGATATCTATCTCAAGGCCGGCGACTTCCAGAAAGCCGTAACGAACCTGGGGCAAATTGTTAGCAATCCGCAGTATGATATTTTAAGCGACGATGCGTTGTTTTTGCTGGCTAAGATTTACGAAGAAAATCTGAACGATAAAACCAAGGCACAGGAGCTATACAATTCCCTTTTGGTTAAGTATCCCGGCAGTATTTTTACCGTAGATGCCCGCAAGCGGTTCCGGAAACTCCGGGGCGATGTGGTTAATTAGCTGGTTAGTTTTTAGTTTTAGTGGTTAGGTCTTAGGAACAGGCTTTGGTGCTTTCTGAGGCCACTCTTTGGTTCTGATTAAAAATAGGCCAGCTTGCTTTTATTAAACGGGCGTTAGTAAATCCGCTGCTTCCTTTGTTACTTGCAGCCCTAAATCCGGTGGGTTTCTCTGGCAAAAACTACCGCTGGTCCTACATAAAATATAACCATGTTACAAAAAACAGGAGTGCGTTCCGGCCTGAATATGCACCAGGTTATAGGAGCAGCATTGGTTTTTCTATCGGCCGTTTGTTTCTCTTCCAAAGCCATTATGGTAAAGCTGGCTTATCGCTACCACGTAGATTCGGTGTCGCTGCTGACGCTGCGGATGGCATTTGCGGTGCCGGTATTTCTGCTGGTAGCTTATTTCTCCCAAACAAATAAGGCCCAACACTCCGAAAAGATTAGCAACCGGGATTATTGCTGGCTGGTGTTAATGGGGTTTGTGGGTTATTATTTATCCAGCTTATTTGATTTTATCGGCCTGCAATATATTACGGCCGGGCTGGAGCGGCTCATTTTATTTATTTATCCAACTTTGGTCGTGGTGCTTTCGGCGGTATTTTTGGGTAAGCCCATCAGCCGGAACCAGTTTATAGCTCTGGGCTTAACCTATGCCGGTGTTTTGCTGGTATTGCTGGGCGACGTACACACCGAAAGCCGGGCCAATATGATTAAAGGCGGCCTCTTTGTTTTTGCTAGTGCGGTTACCTACGCTACGTACCTGATGGGCAGCGGGCAGCTGATTCCTAAGTTTGGCGCCGTGCGCTTTACCTCTTATGCCATGACGCTAGCGGCGCTGGGGGTATTTGGGCATTACCTGGTAGCGGGGCAGCAGCATTTGCTGCAACTGCCCCTGCCGGTTTATGGCTATAGCTTTTTAATGGCCATGATTGCCACCGTAGCCCCGGCTTATTTGCTTTCGGAAGGAATCCGGATGGTAGGTGCCGGTAACGCCTCTATTATTGCCAGTATCGGTCCTATTTCTACCATTATTCTGGCTTATATTTTCCTGGGCGAACAGGTGTCTTTTATCCAAATGGTGGGTACCCTGATTGTGCTGGCCGGAATTATGCTTATTACCCTCCGGAAGGGTTGAACCGCCTTTTTGAGGTAATTTCTATTTTAGAAAATAATCAGCTACATCATGCCAAGTATCGAAACGCGTGTATTCAGTTAAATGTATATTATGTGGGGCCGTAAAGACCAAGGGGGTGCCGGTAAAGGCCACTAAGTTTCGCTCTATATCATCTATCAGGTAATCGGCATTCAGAATGCTCTTATCGCCGCAGAAAACAATATGTGTCCAGGGG